>JBLYYU010000261.1:0-3376 GCA_048550275.1 Polyangiales bacterium | reverse complement strand
GCCCTTGCGGAGCTCGGAGACGACGTTGGTATCAAGGAGGTAGGCCATCGTCGCGGTCTACGTCGCGCTCGATCGCGAAGTCGGCGTCGTTGCCGACATCGGGCATCGCGAGCAGCGCGGCTTTGAAGGAACGGCTCGAGCGGCGGAGCAGCACCTCCCGCAGGATTGCTCGATGCTCGGCCTCGGCCGACACGCCCTTCTTCGCCGCGCGCACCTTCAGCGCGCGAACGACGGACTCTTCAAGCTCTCGGACGATGAGTTGGGCCATTTGCTGCTTGATAGCAATGATATCATTTGGGGCTTTGTTGTCAATGCGCACGCGTGGTCATCGGCCGGGGCGAACCGGGGTTGCGTGTTTGGTGCGGGGCTAGTTGAGGAGGGTGGTTCGTTCGCGACGGTGGACTCGGATGATGGCGTGGCGCCGGGTGAATGGGCCGAGCCAACGGCTGCGCAGCCCGAATGCCTTGCGTGCTTTCGGCAGGCCTACTCGGCGATTTGCGGAAAGGCCGTCACTCTGAGGTTTGTGCTTCCGTACGGGATGAGGGTCACTTCTTCGTCTGGCTCGGTGGAGGTCACTGGGCTCTCGGGGAGCGGGCCGGCCGCGCTGTTGGCCATCTGCCACTCGGGCACCTTGCGCGCGGTCGCTTGAATGGTCACCGGGGCGCCTTCGGGCGAAAACGGAAGCTCGCCGACGGGGTTCTCCTCCACCTCTAAGGAGGCAGCCGGATTTGCCGGGTCGATCTGCAGCCCGTAGTTCCACTCCGTCGTCCGGTGGACTTCCCAATCGGCGTGCGGCTCTTCGCCTGCGATTTGGATCCACTCTTCGCCGAGGGGCATGCTGAACACGGTTGGGCCGCGCCTTAGGACGATGGAGTCGTGGTGGTGCCGCTCGGCCTCGAGCTCCATCGGGAAGACGATCTCGACGGTATCGCCGGGGCGCCATTGCCGTTCGATTCGGTGGTACGTCCCTGGCTCGATGCCGCTGAGCAGCTCGCCGGCCACGGTGATGCGCGCGTCGTTTGCCCAACTCGGGATTCGCAGGTGAAGCGGGAACGTAGCTACCGACTCGGGATACACTTCGAGGCGGATCGAGTCGCGGAATGGATAGTCGGTGTCGACGACGATCGCGACGAGCTCACCGCCGCGTACACGCGCGTCTACTCGTGACGGCCCATAGGTAAGCAGCGCGAGCCCCTCGTCGCGGGTCGCCATCCACATGTGAGCGACGAATTTGGGCCAGCCCTGGTGCATGTTGGCCGTGCAGCAACCATAGGCGGGCTCCAGACCGAAGAGGTTGGCGTCTGCCCACTGGGTGGTCCAGATGCGGCTCTTGTCGACGGTGCACTCGACCTGGTTGGCCTGCTGAAAGTACTGGTGGGCCCACATGTCCGGCTTGAAGGTCGCCGGAAGGGCGTTGTAGGTGATGCGCTCGAGCCGATCGCCGAAGGCTGGATCGCCGAGGACCGCAGACAGCATCTCGATCGAGAACATGCTCTCGACGACCGAGCACAACTCGGTGCCCTGAGAGGGATCGCGCCCGGCGTAGTGCTCGTCGCCGCTATGGGCGCCGCCGGGCTGCAGATGATGCTCGTCCATCACAGTGAGCAGTTGACCGATCGCCTGATGGTCAGCGTCCTGGTTCGAGATCTGCCACCAGACCGCCGACGACTTCATCGCCATGGCGTTGTTGACCCCGTGCGTCTGCAGGCCGTGGCCGCCCTTTTCCGGGTACTGGAAATCCGCAAAATGATCGTTCCAGTCGAAGCCCTGCGCATGAAGCTCGCGTGCAAGGTCGAGTAGCTCGGCGTCGCCGGTGCGGTTGTACAGCCAGATGATGCTCAGCACCTCTTCGAACCAGCGCATCTGGGCCCACGAGAGCAGCGGGCGCTCCGCCGCCTGCTGCAGGTGGTGCTCGAAGTACTTGGTCATCACGGGAACCACCCGGGGGTCCCCGGTGGCCTCCTGATATTGCGTCAGCGCTTTGAGCATGACCATGTTCGGCCACCAATCGCTATTTTCGATGGCGCCAATCGACCCGTCTTCCCGCTGGTTCTCGAGCGTCCAGTCGACCCACTTCTGCGCCTTGGCGATCAGCGCTTCATCCTCGAGGAGGTAGGCAAGCGGAAGAAGACCATCCACGTAGTACGGCCCTCGCTCCCAACTTTCACCAGTGCCACCGAGCCAGCCGCTGTCGGGCCCGACGTCGGGCCAGATCTCCTCGAGATGGCCGCTGAGCCCGTCCGCTTGGATGCGCAACTGCTGCTGCAACCAGCCACGCGCCTTCACCGAGCCGAGCGGCAAGGGCGCGAACGCGTTGTCTTGGAGGGCTTCGCCGTTCCAGTGCACCTCTGTTGTCGGAGCGTTCGGTGTGACTTGGGGAGCGGAGCTCGAGGAGCAGGCGGTTGCCAGTAATCCGGCCAGCGCGGCGCTTACGAGGGCTCGGTGACGATGATGGCGGTGGGTCATGGGGGTTTCCCTTCGGTGGGCTCGTTCCCAATCGACGCTGCATCAACCGTGCCAGATAGCATGGCGATTCTGGGGGGATTCTGGGGCGATTCGACGGGTCTGCGTGCGCAGATTCTGCGAAGGGCGCAGCACGGGTGCATCCTCTGCGTTGGGGGTGGCGCAGGGGCTACGCGAGGTTGTTGGGGTGGTCGCGCCGCCGTTGGCGCGGGACTTCACGTGCTGGAGGGTGACGTTGCGCGGCCTGTGGGGCTTAGCGTGCCGAGGCAGCGTCGAGGCCGACTAGTTGGCGACTGCGGTCGTAGAGGCGTTGAGCCGTGGCGTCGTCGTGGGCGTTGGGGTTTGGGGATTCGAGGGGCCATCCGCCGGCGTTTTTGGATTTGTCGCGGTAGGTGCCGGTCTGGCTGTAGTAGGCGCCCGGGTGGGCTTCAACGTCGGGAGCGAGGGCGGCGTACAGGGTGGTTTGGGTGCCTTCCCATGGCTCGACCATGCCCATCATGCCGAGGAT
Source organism: Polyangiales bacterium (assembly GCA_048550275.1). GTDB lineage: Bacteria > Myxococcota_A > Polyangia > Polyangiales > Houyiibacteriaceae > SG8-38. Next base: position 405 of record JBLYYU010000261.1, on the reverse strand, counting down.
CGGTCGCGTCAGGGATTGCAGCCATGCCGGCATCGTGTGGCGCATGAGCTCTGTCCTGACCCAGCCCGGATGAACGCTCACCGCGGTGACGCCGGTTCCGTCGAGTTGTTTCGCGAGGTGCTTGGCGTGTAGGAGGTTTGCCAACTTGGACTGCGCGTAGGAGACCCAGCCTTCGTACTTGCGGTTTTCGAAGTGCAGGTCGTCGAGATCGACGGCGCCTTCGCGGCCCATTGCTTTGTCGTGGTAGCAGCTCGAGACCACGACCACGCGCGCGGGGGCGCTCTTCTTTAAGGTGTCGAGGAGGAGCTCTGTCAGGAGAAAATGGCCGAGGTGGTTGACGCCGATTTGGGTCTCGAATCCGTCGGAGGTTTTGCCTTCGGGGGTGTTCATGACGCCGGCGTTGTT
>JBLYYU010000260.1:0-4287 GCA_048550275.1 Polyangiales bacterium | reverse complement strand
CTGGTCGGTTGGACTTGGGGCCGGAGACCAGGCAAGCCTCGCCTCGGCGCGCGCGCCAATCGGGGGTAGTTGCTGTCTTGCCGATTGGCACTTGCGACGTCGACTGCGCCCCCCATCGCGCCTTTTTTTCCGCGCCCCTCCGTTCCTATCCATTCCTGTCGAACTGCGCCATCGGAGAACGGCACGCGACGCACGTGCTCGCGACTGGGGCCCGCTCGGCCGATCCATATGGCCCTGTACGTCTGGCCTCCCGCCCAATCGCTGTGCCGCGCATCGCGCGCCGTTCTCCGATGTAAATGGAGACAGCGCATTTGGCATCGTTGACCGAGGCGGGGGGTGCTGGGGCGGGACGAACAGGCGCCGAAGGCGTGCGAGCGGGGCGGTTCGATTGAGACGGACCAGGGTCCGGTTCCTGCAGCCCCCCAATTGCACATCCGTGCAGTGCAGCGCCGCGCAGTTCACAAACGGCGGTCGCTCACACCCCCCTTTTTCGCTTTTTTTCAGACCGAAATGGTAAAAATGGGGCCGCTCGACGGCGTATCGATGCGTCGAACTGGGGATTTTGGAGGGAGAGCGTGATGGAGACGAAGAACCCAAGTGTATTCAATCGGGGTTGGGTTGGATTGCTGACGGCTATGGCGATGTCGTCGACAGCTACCGCGCAAGATGCGCAAATCGACCTCAATCAGTTTCGACCCGCGGAGCTCGCCACGGATGGTTTTGCGGCAAGCACACCGGACGGCCAAGGCCACGCGCGCTTCGGTTTCCAGGTCTGGCTCGACTACTCGGATGACCCACTGCGGATCGCCGGCACGCCCATCGTGCACCAGCAGCTCAGCGGTCACCTGATGCTGAGCCTTGGGCTTGCGGACCACATCGTGATCTTCGCGGACATGCCCTACCACTTCATGATCAAGGATCCGGCCGATAGCGGCGCTTTCAAGAAATCAAACCTGGGCGACCTGTACTTCGGCGGTCGATTCAACTTCTACGGTACGCGCGACGATGTCTTCCAGATCGGTGCACAGGCCACGTTGACGGTCAACACCGCTTCGCTTGCGAGCAGCCGGCAGAGCTTCGCGGGACAGGCTGACCAGAAGCCCTACCTTGGCGGCTGGTTCGAGCTTCTGATGGCGTTCAATGCGGGAGACCACGTCCGCATCCCGATTCAAGCGGGGTACAAGATCGGTCCCCAGCGGGGAGATCCCGCGGTGCTGTTCGTCGGCAACGAGTTCACCTACGGCGGCGGCGTGATGATCATGTTGGGCGACGATCAGTTCATGATCTCTGCGGAAGCCTTCGGCCGAACCGCAGCGAACCGCAGCGTGGACATGTGGTCCAAGAACGAAACCCCCGTGGAGGTGCTCGGTGGCTTCAAGTGGCTCCCGGACTTCGGGTTCACCCTGGGCGTCGGCGGCAGCGCGGGCGTCACGGCAGGCTACGGCGCCCCAGATTGGCGCGTGTTCGCCATGCTCGGCTACACCATGCCGGCGGACAAGAGGGCGCCCGACGCCGACGGTGACGGAATTCCGGATGAGCTCGACCAGTGTCCGAACGACGCTGAAGACATGGACGGCTTCGAGGACGAGGATGGTTGTCCCGACCTCGATAACGACGGCGATGGAATTTCCGACGCCGACGACAAGTGCCCTGACGAGGCCGAAGACATGGACGGCTTCGAGGACGAAGACGGTTGTCCGGACCCGGACAACGATGGCGACGGCATCCTCGATGCGGACGACCAGTGTCCGAACGATCCGGGCCCGCCCGAGAACAACGGTTGCCCGGACCCGGATCGCGATGGCGACGGCGTCCCGGACCGAATCGACAACTGCCCCGATGAGCCCGGAAGCGTCGAGAACCACGGTTGCCAGGAGAAGCAGCTAGTCGTCATCGGCGACGGCCAACTCGAGATCCTCGAGAAGGTCTACTTCAAGACGGGTAGCGCGAAGCTCCAGAAGCGTTCCTGGGCCTTGCTCGACAACGTGGGCGCCGTCCTCCGTGCACACCCGGAGATCGAAAAGATCCGGGTCGAGGGGCACAGCGACAAGACGGGCAGCCTCAGGTTCAACATGGCTCTCTCGAAGAAGCGTGCGAACACCGTGGTTCGCTACCTCGTCGGCCGGGGCAAGATCAGCAGGTCGCGGCTCGTAGCCAAGGGCTACGGTCCGAAGAAGCCGCTGGTGGCTGACGCCAAGACGAAGGAAGAGCAGGCGATGAACCGACGCGTCGAGTTCCACATCGTCAACTCGGCCGAGCCGGCGAACTAGCCTTCACGGCACGACATGAATGGGCTCCGGGTTTCGGCTCGGGGCCCGTTCTATTTAAACCGCTCACAACTAGGCGGATTCGGGGGGAGGGACCAGGGACTTTGAGCCCTTTTCGAGCTGAGCGTTGATGAAGCCCGGAGCGATCCGCGACATCCAATAGAGCTGGTTCGCCTGGCCCGGGCGAATCTCGAGCTGGCCAGCGCGAAGGCCTTTGAACGTCTGTTTGATGAGCTCGTCGGTGGTCAGGAGCTTGAAGTCGCCATCGTCGGGAAGATCCGCGGTCAATGCCGTGTGAACCGCCGGCGGCATGAGCTCGATCACCTCCACCCCTTCGCCCTTGAGCTGCTGGCGGAGTGAAAGCGTGTACGAGTGAAGCGCCGCCTTGGTTGCGCAGTAGACCGGGCTGATCTGCAGAGGCACGAAGGCCAAGCCTGATGAAACGTTGATGATCGTGCCCCGGTTGGCCTTGAGCTGATCGATGAACACCGAGACCATCCGGATCGGACCAGCGAGATTGATGTCGAGCTCGGCAGTCAATGCCACCAAGTCCTCGGTCGGCGCGGTGTGATTGCGCGGGATGAACACGCCCGCGTTGTTCAGAAGCACATTCATCCGAGGAAAGCGCTCCGCAACCTCCGCGGCCAGCGCTCGCACGGCGTCCGGGTCCGCGGCGTCGCTCTGAACTGTGTGAAGCGCAGGCGTCTCCTGCTCCGCCGCTTCCAGCTTCGCAGCGTTGCGCCCAGTGATGATCACCTCGTTGCCAAGCGACAAGAACTGCTTCGCAAGCGCCAGACCGATCCCGGAGCTCCCACCAGTAATCAGAATCGTATTTCCATCGAGCTTCATCAGAGACCTCCCAAGTTGGGAGATCCCTAGGGCCCGATGCGTCGGGTGCCAGAGTGCGGGGCTGTGTGATGGGTGGCGTCCGGCCGGGCTCTTGCTGCCGCGGGGGTGCTGTGGCTACGCGTGGAGCAATGCTCCGATGTCACGATTCTATGTGAATGGGTAGGAACCGACCCGTCCGCAGGGTTCCCGTGTCGCGTGTTCTTCACCGCCCCGCTGGCAAACTGAGCCGTTCGACGTAGTCCCGCATCACGCGGTTTTGTCCGAGCCCGGGCACCAACGCGTGAAGAGAATATCCGCCAGCGCGGGGCCGTCGGAGCCGGGGAGGGTTGCCATGCTTCGCTCAATGTTCGTCATCCTCGGTTTCATCACCGTCGGCTGCGGCTCGTATCTTCACGTGTCCACTGTGCAGCGCAGTCCGGAGGGCGGGATCATTGCGGTCGATCGGAATCCGCGGTCGCGTGAAGCAGCCGAGCGCAGGATGTCAGAGCACTGTGCTGGTCGGTACGCATTGCTCGACGAGCAGCGCGTCGTTGTCGGTCAGAAGACGACTCCGAACCCGGAGACTGAAGAGCTCGTCACCGAAGACATTTACGAGTTCCAGCTTTCCTATCGATGTCTCGATGACTGACGGGGGTGGAATGGAGCGTCGGCTGCCGCGGGTGGAGTGGCGGGGGTGGTTGCAGGAACCGCGGCGTGGTCCGTCTCAGTTGCACCGCCCCGGTTGGGTGCGCTTGGCGGCTGTGGGACTGGGCGTCTGCGTAGCGAGCTCTGGCTGCCGCGGATGTGGTGGAGGGTCGTTGCGGGAACCGAGACCTGGTCAGTCTTAGTTACACCACCCACCCGCCCCCACCCGCAATCCTCCCTCCGCGCCGGTCGCTGCGCTCCGGCTTGGCGGCGCGTCGCGCCGGGCTTCGCCCTTCGGGCTCGCGCTCTTGGATTGTGGCGGGGGTGCCGGCGGCGCGAGGTGGCACTGAGCGCTGCGGCTGCGCGTGGATCAGTGCACCGGTGTCGCCGTTCTACGTGAATGGAAACGAATGGAGGGGCGGTGAAGAAAGCGCGATGTGGGTACCCAGCGGCGTCGCGAGTGACAATCGGCAAGACAGCAACCACCCCCGATTGGGCGCGAGCGCCGAGGGGAGGCTTGCGTGGCCTCAGGCCTCAAGACCCTCCG
>JBLYYU010000259.1:0-4804 GCA_048550275.1 Polyangiales bacterium | reverse complement strand
GGCCTCGCTCTGGCCCGGTCCGCGATTGGTGGTTTTCGGCCACGACGCGGTTCGCGGCCTTCAGAATCGCAGCCACGCCATCGGACTCGATACCGGCTGCGTCTACGGCGGCTGGTTGACGGCTGTCTGGCTTCCCAGGCGCGACCTGGTTTCGGTGCCCGCACGGGCGACCTACACCCGCCCTGGGAAGGACTGAGCCACGTGGACGTTTTCGTGTGCCGCGCAGAAGAGCTCCGAGCGGGAGCGGTACGAACGATGCAACTCGGTACGGACGAGGACGGGATCCCGATCGTGGCGCTGGTGCTCCGCGATGCGAACGGCCGGATCGTCGCCTACCGGAACCTCTGCCGGCATCTTCCAGTGCCGCTCGATGGCGGCACTGGGGAGTTCTTGAGCGAGGACCAGGCACACCTGGTTTGCGGGACACACGGGGCGATCTATCGACTGCTGGACGGTTACTGCGTCGACGGGCCCTGCGAGGGTCTGTCCCTCCAAGCGCTGAACGTTCGCGAGGATGGCGGGGACCTCTTCGTGTCCAATGAGCTCGAGTCCAGCTAGTGTTGCAACGCGGGGCGAAGCGGCGACCAATTTGCCGATCGGGCCCCACTCTCGCTACCCTGGACGCCTCATTTGGGGGGATCTATGCGAAAGTACGCTTGGTTGATTTTGAGTGCGGGGCTGGTTTTGAGCCTCGTTGGATGTGGCGACAGCGGCAGCAGCAACGGTGGCGGGAGCGGCGGCACTGCCGGTTCCGGTGGCACGGCGGGCAGCGGTGGCGCCGGCGGCGGCACGGCAACCGTCAGTGGTATCGTCTACGCGGCCGACGACGGTGACGGAACGCCGGTCCAAGGAGCCACTGTCTCGGTTGTCGGAGGTGCGTCGACGACGAGCGATGCCGGCGGCGGGTTTTCACTCGAGGCGGCGGTCGGCGTGGCTACCCTGGTCGCGACGGCGGGCGGGCATTGGGGTGAGCTTCAGGTTGGCGATGTACCCAGCGCAGGGCTCAGCGACCTCGAACCCGAGCTCGTTCCCGACGCGCTGGTTGCGGAGGTGGGAGCCGCGCTGATGGAGACCGTCGATACCGACAAGGGCATCGTCGCTGTGGAGTTTGCCAATCCGGCGGCCGGTTACACGGCTGACGTAGGGTCCAACTATGGCTTCGCGTTCGTATTCAATTCCGATGAAGAGCCGGTTCTCGGCACCGAGTTGCTCCCGGGTGGCGGCGGCGAGGTCATTTTCGTCAACGTCGATGTCGGCGCGGATGCGATGCCGAGTGCGAAGAACGCCGCTGACGCGGACTGCGCGCTGGACATCCCAACAGGCGCATCGATTCCGGTGCAAGCCAAGGTGATCAGCTCGACGTTCGCAAGCTGTCCATAACGAAGCGTTCGTGACAGAGCTCGAAAGGACGGGCTGGCGACTGGGTCGTCAGCCCGTTTTTTCTCGTTTGGCGTTCCATGCTGCCGGCGAGGAAAGCGGACCGATGTCGGCCCAGGGCTTGTCTTCGCTGTGGCGAACCACGTCCTTGCGAGCCGTAAGAACCTCGACGCCGTCGCGCGTCACCAGGACGGTGTGCTCGAACTGCGCGGAGAGAGAGCGGTCCATCGTCAGCACGGTCCACTCGTCTTTCATGACTTCGGTCTGGTAGCCGCCGATGTTGATCATCGGTTCGATGGTGAAGACCATGCCGGCCTTCAATCGTTTGTCTTTGCCGCGGCGGCCGAAGTGCGGAATCTGCGGTGGCATGTGGAACTCGCGCCCGACCCCATGTCCGACGTAGTCGCGCACGACCGAGCAGCCCTTGCCTTCCGCGTACTCTTGGATCGCAGCGCCGATGTCGCCGATGCGCTTGCCGTGCTTCACTTCGGCAATGCCGAGCTCGAGGCAGCGACGCGCCGTCTCGGTGACCAAGATCGCTTCCTCGCTCGGCTCGCCGACGTAGAACGTCACGCTGGTGTCGCCGTGGTAGCCGTGCTCCTTGGGCAGGTATGTGGTGACGTCGACGTTGACGATGTCCCCGTCCTTCAACACCTGCTCACCAGGGATCCCGTGACAAACGCAGTCGTTCACGCTGGTGCAGACGCTCTTCGGGAAGCCCTTGTAGCCGAGCGGAGACGGATGAGCGTCGCGCGAAACGATGTATTCGTGCACGAAACGGTCGATGTCGTCCGTCGCCACGCCAGGGCCGACCATCTCCCCCACCGCGGTCAGGCAGTCAGCAGCTAGTTGGCAGGAGCGCCGCATGTCTTGAAGCATGCGCGGGGTCATGAGCTCGATCGCAGACAATGGGTTCCTCAACCGCTGGGTCCTACAGCTTGTAGGACTGGGCGGCAAATTGTCGAGCTTAGCGGCGGTTTGCGGCAGGTTTGACCGCTCGGCGCGATGGCACTACATAGCCGCTCCGAGAGGTTTAGGGGCTTTTTTCATGTCAGACACGTACAACAACGTTCCGATGAGCGACTCGATGGCCGCGCGAACCGAAAAGGAAGACGCGTTTTGGACGGGCCCGAAGCTCATCGTGCTGAGCCTCGTGACGCTGGCCGTGTCTTTCGCCCTGCTCTGGTCGATGGCCGAAGGAATCATCGGTCCGACGCAGCACGACGCGAACTACGGGCACGAGCAGCACCTCCTGCAGCCCGGCCTCGGCCCGCTCGACTAACCGCTCGCAGCGAATTGGCGGCTGGAAGTCCTAGAAGTCGAAGTCGAGCTCCTTGGGCTCGTCGTTTTTGAGCGAATCGTCATCGCCCGGCTCGAATGTCGCTTCGGAATAGAGATCGTCGAGAGACCAGCCGGCCTTGTGGTGACGGCGCAATTCCTCGCGCTCGAACTCGGCCATCGTATTGTAGTTCTTTGGTCCTCTGGGGCGCATGTCCTCTTCCCTTTTTGCCACCGACCACCCTCCAACGGGTATGGCAAATGACTACTTTGTCCTACATCTGAGCACACCCTACCTAGACGGATCGAGATGGCAAAGAAACAGACGAGATTGAAACCATGCACCGGCGCTGGTAGACGCAACCCATGAGTCGGGTGGTAGCGATCGCCAATCAGAAGGGCGGCGTCGGGAAGACGACAACCGCGGTCAACTTGGGCGCCAGTCTCGCGGTGGCCGAGCAGCGCGTCCTCTTGATCGATCTCGATCCACAGGGGAACGCGTCGACCGGGGTCGGAATCAGTCCGGGACAGGAAGACCTGGAGGGCAGCTACGAGGTGCTCCTCGGCGAGGTCGAGGCCGCGGACGTCATCTACGAAACCGACATGCCGTACATGCATGTGATCGCCGCGACGCAGGACCTCGTGGGCGCCGAGCGAGACCTGCTCCAGGCAGACGACAGCGCTACGCGCCTGCGGACGGCGCTCGACGCGGTGCGTGACGACTACGATTTCGTCGTCATCGATTGCCCCCCGTCTCTCGGCATGTTGACGATCAACGCGTTGACGGCAGCGGACATGGTGATGGTTCCGCTTCAGTGCGAGTACTACGCGCTCGAGGGTTTGTCGCAGCTGGTCGGGACCATCGAGCGAGTTCGCGCTTCGGTGAACGAGCATCTCGAAATTCACGGAGTCGTGCTGACCATGTTCGACTCACGCAACAACCTGGCGAACGAAGTTGCCGCGGAGGTCCGGCGTCACTTCCACGTTTACGAGACGATCATTCCGAGAAACGTACGGCTCGCGGAGGCTCCTTCTCACGGGAAACCGGTGATTCTGTACGACGCTTCCTCGCGCGGTTCCTATACGTATTTGAACCTGGCGCGAGAGCTGCTCGATGATCTGGAGGTAGCGGCCTAGTGGCGCGCAGACGCTTGGGGCGCGGGTTGGACGGCTTGCTTCCGGCAGCGCCGCCCGCCTCGGAACGCTCCGCAAAAAACACCGCCGCTATCGAGGACATTCATCCCGGGCGCATGCAGCCTCGTGGCCGGATGGACGCCGAAGCGCTCGCCGAGCTCGCGGCGTCGATTCGAGAACACGGCGTGCTCGAGCCGATCCTCGTGCGCAAGCGCCCGTCCGGCGGATTCGAGATCATCGCCGGGGAACGCCGCTGGCGAGCCGCGCAGCAGGCGGGCCTAAAAGACGTTCCGGTTTTCCAGCACGACCTCGGTGATGAAGCCGCGTTCGAGGCGGCCTTGGTCGAAAACCTGCAGCGCGAAGACTTGAACGCGCTCGAAACCGCGCGCGCTTTTCAGCGACTTGTGGACGACTACGGGTACACGCAAGACGCGATCGCGACCAAGGTTGGCAAGGAGCGCTCCACAATCACCAACGCGCTGCGCCTGTTGAAGCTTCCGAAGGATGTGATGGATCTGGTCGAAGACGGCCAACTCAGCGAAGGCCACGGCCGCGCCCTGCTCGGAGCTCCCAGCGTCTCCGCGATGAAAAAGCTGGCTCGGAGCGCCGTGTCGAAGGGTTGGAGCGTCCGCGAAGCCGAACGGCAGGCACGACGGTTGGCCCGGGGCGACAGTGCGGCCGCGCCTTCGAAGACGAAGGCGAGCAAGAGTGCCAACGTGCGCGACCTCGAGCAACGCCTCTCTCGCGCGCTCGGCTCAACGACGAAAATTCACGAGAGCGGCAAAGAGCGCGGACAGGTTCGGATTAGTTACGCGAGCTTTGATGAGCTCGACCGCATCATCGACAAGCTGACGAGCTGACCCGGCGCGCAGAAAAAGCCGCGACGCGGGGCTTCGCCGAACGGCTCGGCTTGCGGGCTGGACGCGGCTCGGAAAAAAGCGCGATACGGGTACCCTGCGGACGGGTCGGCTTGCAAAGGTGGCCGGAGGGGCTTGGGGCCGGAGGCCACGCAAGC
>JBLYYU010000258.1:0-12821 GCA_048550275.1 Polyangiales bacterium | reverse complement strand
GCTCGGAGAAGCCACGCGCTCGCTCGCCGGACCGACCATTTGCAGCTTGCTCGCCGCCGTTGAAACGCTCATCTCACTCCTCTTGGCAGCCGTTGATATTACACCTAGACGAATTCGTCACGCACTGAATACGCCGACCCCAAGTCGCCTATTTAATCGGAGCCTCTTAGTGAGTGACACGGCTACGGTTTGAAGAGCTGCTTGGCCAGGGCCTTACGTGTGAGGTGGATCGTTCGGTTCACGCCGTTGAGCAGCGGCATCAACTTCGCGAGGCGTGCCGGCAAGTGAAGCTCCACGAGCTCGATGACCACGCCATCGGGGACCGTCGCGTAGGCGTAGCGGATCGAGCCTGTGCGCCTCGCTTCGGAATGAACATGAGCCCCAGCGATGCGCAGGCGGTCGAGCGCCCCGTCGAGGTCGTTCGTCTGGACCCCGAAGTGCGCGACGCCAAAACCACTGCGAAGCGCGCCGTCTCCTATTTCGGGCGGCTCTGACGGCGTCATCCCCGGCGGAAACTCGCTGATGACCAGAAGTTGTCCACCGAGAAGCACGCCGTGGTTCTTGCCTCCCTCCCCGGACGGGATCGAGCCGAGATGTTCTGCGCCGAGGCAGGACTCGTAGAACCGGATCGTAGCCAAGGGATCGGCGGCGTGAATGTGGATATGGTCGAGGGATGTGATCACTGGAGACGATAGTAGCCGTTCCCGAGGTCGGCCGGTGCTAGACGACGAGTGGCACGTCGTAGGTTTCGCAATAGCCCCCAAATCGCTGCCGAATCTTGGGCAAATCCAGCCCGAAATCGTCGAGCTCGTACCGATGGGAGCCGTGCTTCCCTCTCGGATGCTCAGCCAGGAAGGTACGCATCCGCTGCTCGATGCTTTCCGACCAAGGCATGTCGAGCCTCTCATAGGCGCCGCGAACCGAAGCTACCGGGTCAACGATGAAGTCCTCGAAACGGATGTCGATGAACTGGTCGGCCTTGTCGCTGTGCTTCGCGCGAACGGCCATCGCAACGTCGAGCGAGTCGGCCCACCAGTGGAACTGTTCTCGTCCTATTGCCTCGGCGTCTACCGAGTCGGTGACGATTCCTCGAATCGTGTAGATCAAGCTCGCGAGCGAGGGGATGGTCTTGGCGGGGTCGCGGTGCGTGAAGATCAGCCGCGCGTCTGGGTATTCGTCGAGGAGCGCGTCCAGCGTTCGCAAATGGACGGGGCTCTTGAGCACCCATCGTTCGTTCATGTAGCGGCTCTGCAAGTGCTCGAGGAAGTGCCGGTGGTACTCGTACGACGGGGCTGCGCTTTGCTGATCTACCCAGGCTTGATAGCTCGGGATGTTGTAGACGATCCCCGGTTGCGGGCTGAGGAGCGTCTGCGCGAGAATCGGCATGCATTCCTGCGGAAGCTGCGCGCCGACTTCGTGAATCGCAGGCAGCTCGGGCGCCATCTGATCCATCTGTCCAAAGTATTTGTAAGCCTGTTTGATGCGCGGGTCGCTCCCGTAGGTCTCTCGCTCCGGTGGCGGGTTCGGGAACTGAACCTCCCAACCTTGCGGGACTCGGTTCGCGGGGTCTTGCCCGAGGAGGTTGAACAGAATCGTCGTACCCGTGCGCGGAAGACCGACGATGAAAACCGGCTTTTCGATGGGAGCCCCCGTAATTTCAGGGTGAGCATCCCGGTGGCGATAGATCCCAAAGCGGCTCTCGAGGGCCATCAGCAACGACTGACGAACGGCCAGTCGACCGATCCAGTGCAGGTCGCCTTCGCGTTCGACCGCCTCGACGATGCGTGGAAGGCGGTCGACGAAGTCCAGATCGCCGAAGCTTTTCGATTTCGCTTTGCGCGCCGCAGTTCGAATGATGTCGTCCGCGTCGAGGCTCGGCCACCGAGGGGCGAGCACTGGGCCCAGTCGGTTGAGCAATCGCACGACGTGCGGTCGATGTGGAGGTGGTGCCGGCATCTTCTTCAGTCCAGGTCGTGTTTCGGGATGTCCGCGATCTTGATGACGGACATTTGTGGATCCATATCGATGTCGGCGAGGAGCGTGCGGAGCACTACTTGACCTCGACGCCGGCCTTCGGTGTCCAGCCAGTTCTTCACGCCGGGGTTCTCGTGGCTTGCGTAGATTCGAAACGAGCCGTCTGCCTCGTACGCCACCTGCCGGTCGTTCAACGACACTCGGTGGTAGCGGAAGTCGCCGGTCTGCAAGAAGTGGGTGAGCAGCTGGCACGACCAGTACCTGCACGGAACCTTCTTTCCTTCGACTAGAATCGCCTCGTCGTCCGCGAGTCGGAACGAAGCCCCGGTGTAGCCGATTCCCGGCCCGGGTAGGTTGTTGGCTACGACCCTCGGGTCGACCATCTCGACGATTTCATCGGCGGTGTACTCTTCGTAGCGCTCCTCATCGATGATCATCCGCCCGTCGGCGCCGATTCGTGTGGGTGTTCCCTCGCCGTCCCCGTCGTATTCGATCGTGTTTAGCGCGACGAAAGCGGAAATTCCAAGGGCTGAGTCGACCGTGTCATTGAGGAAAGACGCCGCTCGATCGAGTCCCGCTGCGAGGTCGTCCGGGCCGTAGGTGTTCGGCACCGGGACGGGATCGGTGCAACGAACCGACATCGTAGCCTGGCGATACTTCCCGTCGTCGACTTCGAGGACCGATTCGGGAAAGTACTGACGCGTGAGTATGAAGGGCTGATTGCCCGTGAGCTCCAACCAGTTCTTCGAGCCTTCGGGGCGTTCGGCGCTGATGTGAATCATAGCGATGCCGTCTTCGAACTCGATGTCGTCATCGATGAGAAAGCTCGCCATGTCGCGCATGCCCTCGTCGTCGCTCGAGTACACGACGATCGAAAAAAAGATGTCATCCGCGCGGCGGAGCTTGAGCTCGTATGAGCGCTCCGCGTCGAGCTTCGCTTCGTGATAAATAGTATCCACACCGTCTGCGACGAAGCTTCGGCGTGTCGGCATGAACATGCGTGACAACCTCGGGTGCCCGCGGTCCACTTCTACCTCGAGCTCCTGGGCAGCCGGCAGAAGGCCAAGCAGGTAGCGAAAGCCTTCGGCTCGCTCGCGTGCGCCTTTGGCGCCGGTCGGCCCAACGATCTTGTCGCCCAGCTCTTTCAGTTGCTCGGTGAATCGATTCCAAGCCGCTTGGCTCGGGCTGACCTCATCAGGCATCGTTGTCCTCTTCGATCTTGATCGCCATGGTCGGGCAGTACTTTCGCGCCATCTCGACCGCCTCCCGGAGCTCCTCGGGTGGCTCTGCCTGGAGGACTGTGAGCTTCCCTCCGTCATCGAGCTCGAAGACTGCAGGCGCCTCACCTTCACAGGCGCCATGCCCTTGGCAAAGATCGAAATCCACTACGACTCGCACTGAATTAGCCTCATCTGCGGAGAATAGGGGCATTTTTCCTCAGCACAATCGAATTCCATTCTAGCGAATGGCGATCGCAAATATTCGAAGACCATTGAGTAAATCGAAATTTCATTCTATTTTCCCGCCTCATGTCAGCCGCAGCGGAGAAAGCCCGGAACGCGAAGACCTCCATGTATCGATCGCTGATCGTGGACGCCGCCGAACCGCTCTTCGCCGAGCGTGGCTACGAGCGGACCAAGATCCAGGACATCGCGGCGGCGTCCGGGCTCTCGCTTGGCACTTTGTACTCGGTGTTCGGCGGCAAGGCTGGAGTCTACGACGCCGTTCAAAGCGAGCGGCTGGGCGAGCTGTTCCTCCTGGCAGGCGACACGATGGCGAACGATGAGCCGGCAGCGAAGCGTCTGATTCAGGGCAATCGCGTCTTCATCCGCTGGTTGACCGAGCACACCGATTTCCTCCGGATTCATCTCAACAGCAGTGCCGCCTGGGCCTCCAACCCCAAAGAGGTTGGCGAGGACTTGGTCGACGCTTGGCGCCGCGGAATCCAGCTCATCGCAGTCGTTTTCGAGGAAGCGATGAACGAAGGCGCTGTGGTCCGAGGCGACCCGGTGATCGCGGCTCGCCTGCTGGTGGCGATGCAGCAGGTCTTCATGTCGGCCTGGGTCGAATCTGGGATGAAGGACGACCCCGAAGACCTCGTCAACCAAGTCGAACGACAGCTCGAGCGAGCGCTATTCAGGAGTGAACCATGACGGCAAGCGCAAGCGTCGGCACGGCAGCCGCCACGCCCACCAAGCCCAAAAATCCACCGCGGCTCGCGGGAGGTTGGCCTCTGATTGGGCACACCATCGACTTCGCGCGTGATCCGGTGGGCCTGCTGCAGAGGGCCTACGACGAGTGCGGTCGCGTTGCTCACTTCAAGCTCTTCGGAAAAGGCGTCACGCTCTTCACCGGTCCCGAAGCGCACGAGTCGCTGTTTCGGCTCCCCGACGAAGTGCTCAGCCCGACCGAGGCCTACAAAATGATGATCCCCGTTTTCGGCAAAGGAGTCGTCTACGACGCGACCCCTGCGCGCATGATGGAGCAGCTTCACATGTTGCACCCGGCGCTTCGAAACAAGCGCATGCGCACGTACACCGAAATCATCGCCGATGAAACACACGAGGCGATCGCCGGTTGGGGCGAAGAGGGCGAAGTAGAGGTCTGCGAGTTCTTCAGCACACTGACCAGCTTCACCTCGAGCCGCTGCCTTCTCGGCGACGAGTTCCGTAACGAGATGAGTGAAGAGTTCGCCAAAGTCTACTACGACCTCGAGACCGGCATCGTGCCCCTCGCGTACATCAACGCGAACCTCCCGATTCCTGCGTTCAAGCGACGAGACCGTGCTCGAGCGCGCCTCGGGGAGATGGTTTCGACGATCATCGCACGGCGCAAGAGCGAGGGTATCGAGGGCGAGGACTTCACACAGACGCTCATGGAGTCGACGTACTCGGATGGGAGCTCGCTCACCGATCATGAAATCGCGGGCATCCTCATCGCAGCGATGTTTGCAGGCCATCACACCAGCTCTGTGACGACGGCCTGGTCGCTTCTCGAGCTTCTTCGCACGGGACACTACTACGAAAAGGTCTGCGATGAGGTTCGTGGGCGCTTCTCCGAGGACGAGGGGTATAGCTTTCAGTCGATGCGCGACCTCGAGCGAACGGAATGGTCCATCAAGGAAGCCCTGCGCATTCATCCACCGCTGTTCGTCTTGTTTCGGGCCGCAATGGAAGACTGCGAGATCCATGGGTACCGGGTGAAGAAGGGGGACTGGGTTTCGGTTTCGCCCATCGTCGCCCACCGCGAGGAAGAGGTGTTCCAGGACGCGCTCCGATACGACCCCGACCGATACGGCCCCGACCGAGCCGAAGACCGAAAGCCGTTTGCATACGTTTCGTTCGGAGGGGGTCGTCACAAGTGTTTGGGCAACGCCTTCGCCATCCTTCAGATGAAAGTCATCATGGCCGTCTTGCTGAACAACTACGATTTCGAGCTCACCGGCGACCCTCTAGAGACCGATTTTGGGCGCCTCGTACTCGGACCCAAGCCGCCGATTCGAGTCCGGTACCGCAAGCTAGGAGCAGACGATGCCCGCCTTTCCACGTGAAGAGCTCGAAGAGATGATGGAGCGATGGCTCGAAGCCAATCGGAACGCCGAGCGGGAAGGTGACTGGAGCACCTATCTCGGTGCGCACTACACCGACGACGCTGTCTATCGATGGAACGTCGGCCCGAACGAAGAGTTCTGGGCCCGCGGCATTCAGGAAATCAAAGAGGTCGCGCTCGGCTTTCACATGAGAGGTTTCGAGGACTGGGCGTATCCGTACGACACTGTGCTCATCGACGAGAAGCAGGGCCAGGTCGTCGGCTTCTGGCGGCAGGTCGCGCCTTTCAAACGCGATGATGGGAGTGACTACGAGATCGCAGGTGTCGGTGGCACGTGGTTCAAATACGCGGGTGACTTCAAGTGGAGCTGGCAGCGCGACTTCTTCGACTTTGGGAACGCCAAATCGATCTTCTTCGAGCTCGCCGGTGCCGGTCACCTCAACCCCGTCATTCGAGAGAAGATTCATCGCCAAGCGAAGGGTGAGTTGCTTCCCGGCCACGAGGCGATCCGGGTCGCGCCTGGCGGAATCCAGAAGATTCGAAACACCCTGGCCCTCGTGCGCATCGCGCTGTTCGGTTGAACGGGATGAACGTGGACCCCAGGCCTCGCTGGTTCTCCGCAAACCCAAGCAAGGCCTGGGGCGAGAAGTTCTTCCTTGCCTACTCGCCGGTATGGATGACCATGATGGCCTTGGTGATGGGGCTCGGCATCACCGATCGGATTGGCGAATGGGGGTTCATGGCGATCGGAATCGCCGTGGCGTTGCCGCTCACTCTCGTCCCGGCACTCATCCGCGATGAACGCCCCATCGGTCGCCGTTGGTATCAGACGTACTGGTTCAAAGCGAACCTCTACATCGGGATTTTCAACTTCGCAGCGAACTACTTCGGCTCGGCCTACTTCTTCGACGTGCTCGGGATGGTCTACGACTATCCGATGATCGAGCTCAACCTGGACGCGACTCTGGTCGGGTCCGGGGAGCAGCAGGTCCCGATCATCATGTACCTGCTGACCCAGGCGTACTTCCTGACCTATCACACGACGGCGGTCATCGTGCTCCGACGGGTTCGCACGTCGCGGCTTCCAATCGGCACGGTGCTCTGGCCCCTCCTGGTGCTCGTCGTCGCCTACCTCTGGGCATGGATGGAAACCAAAGCGATGGCGAACCCATGGATCGAGAGCCAGTTCTACTACGAGGACAAGGCACGAATGCTTGCCTACGGTTCGCTCTTCTACGCTCTCTACTTCATCGCTAGCTTCCCGATATTCTACCAGCTCGACGAAGAGAGGGACGCCTCCTGGAGCCTCAGTCTGACCGCAGCCGCTGCGCTTTCCGCCAGCATGATCATGTTGTTCTTGCTCGACTTCGCCACGGCGCTGGTCGGGCCGTTGACTTGAGTCCGTTTCCCGGTTTTTGGGGAAATCGGGCCGCGTGCTACCGTGGGCGCTTCACGGAGGTAGTGGATTGGAACGCGAAATTCGGGTTGGGTTGTGTGGTTGCGGTGTGATCGGCGAGGGCGTGGTGACGGCCTTGCTGCAACACGCGGACGTGATCCGCACGCGAGCTGGCGCGCCCATCAGGTTGGCTGCCGTCGCGGACAAGGATCCGGAGCGGCTCGACATCGTTCGTGCACAGGACCCGAGCATCGCCCTTCTAGACGACGCGTTTGAGCTCGCCAAGCGAGACGATGTGGACATCGTCGTAGAGCTGATCGGTGGTGTCGAAGTAGCTTATCGCCTCGTGAGGACCGCTCTCGAAGCCAAGAAGCACGTGGTGACAGCGAACAAGGCGCTGTTGGCGGAACGAGGCAGCGCGCTTTTTGCGCTCGCCGAGGAGAACGGTCGCGACCTGTACTTCGAGGCTGCAGTGGCCGGCGCCATTCCAGTCATCCGCGTGATTCGCGAATCGTTGGCTTCGGATCACATCCGTTCGGTTCGCGGCATCATCAATGGGACGAGCAACTACATCTTGTCCAGCATGGCCAACGAGGGGGCCGCCTTCGCGGACGCGCTGAAAGCCGCTCAAGTCGCTGGCTTCGCCGAGGCCGACCCGACCCTCGACATCACGGGCGGGGACGCGGGTCACAAGCTTTCTCTCATCGCCGGCCTCGCCTTCGGCGCCCGAGTCCTTCCAGGCGACATTCCGACCGAAGGCATCCAAGAGGTCGACCCGCGCGACATTCAGTACGCGCGCAACTTCGGCTACGTGATTCGTCCGCTCGCCGTCGCGGAGCGTGCCGAGTCTGGCGCCCTCGACTTGAGAGTCCATCCGGCCTTGGTGCCAAACGGCGATCCCCTCGCTCATGTCGATGGCGCGCTCAACGCCGTCGCGATCCAGGGGGAGATGGTAGGGCCGAGCTTCCTTTCGGGGCTCGGAGCAGGCGCCGGCCCGACGGCCACCAGTGTCGCCGGCGACATCATCGACATCGCGAAGAATGCTCTTGCAGGGGCACCGGTCAGGGCATGGCATCTCCCGTCCGAAGGCGACGGGGACGTCCAGGCCATTTCGGACCTTTCATCTCGCTACTACCTGCGATTCTCGGTGCAGGACGAGTCTGGCGTCCTCGCCTCGCTCTCGGGCAAGCTGAGTGATTCGGGAATTTCGATTGAGCAGATGGTTCAGGACGTGGAGTCTGGCGAGGAAGGTACCGCGACTATCGCGATGCTGACTCATCACGCACGAGAAGGCGACGTCAGGGCTTCCCTCGCCGCGATCGACGAGACCCATCTCACGACCGCCCCGACGCACCTGATTCGCATCGTCGAGTAGGCCCTACGCGAGTCTTTCGAGATACGCCTTCAAGAGCTGCGCGTGGTTCTGCGCTTCGGCTTTCGTCGCGTAGAGGAAGGTCGCTTTGCGTCGGCCGATGCTTTTCCGAAGCTCCTTGGCTTCGCTCACGTTCGCAGAGAGCTCTTTCCGGTATCGCTTCTTGAACTCCGCCCAGTCGCCCTCGTCACCGTGGAACCAGCGCCGGAGCTCGTGCGAAGGAGCGAGTTCTTTGGCCCACAGGTCGACCGCAGCCGAAGCCTTCGAAAGCCCTCGTGGCCAAAGCCGATCGACGAGGACGCGCAAGCCGTCCCCAGGTTCCGCAGGCTCGTAGACTCGTTTTATGCTCACGTTCATCGGGTTCGGCCGCCTATGTCGTGGGTGTCCGGCGCTTCGGCCACCAGGGAACCAACGCGCTGACTTCATCGACGACTTGCCGATACTCTGGGCGGCGTTCGAGTGAGCGGACGTCCATCAGCCAGCAGCTGAATCGAAAGAAGAGCGCCATCGCGACGGGGCCTGCAAGCACGAGTGCTGGGCGTTCCGAGAGAAAGCCGCCGGGGATGGCGAACGGAATCATCGAGAGCCAGAACAGCACCTCTCCAAAATAGTTTGGATGGCGAGAGTACTTCCAAAGGCCGTGTCGCATGGCGCCGCCTTGAGCGTAGTCGCTGGTCTCGCGAAACTTCCGCAGCTGCTCGTCCGCGAAAAGCTCAATCGCTACGGCCGAGAGCGCACCAAGCACGGCGATCGCGTCCCAGACGCCGAGAGCAGGCTGCGCCGACGGGTCGCCGACCAGCGCGAGCGCAGCCGGGGCGAACGCAAAGTACACGAGCACGGTCGGGAACAGGTGCATCCCGACGAGCGAGTTGAGCCAGTAAGGGATCGGCGCGTTTCGCATCGCTTCGTACCGCCAATCCTCATGGACGAGGCCCCTGCGCCAACCGCTCCACGGATACATGCTGTGGTATCGGATCGCCCAAATCCAAAGGCAGGCGACGATGCAGATCTGTCGGGCGCTCCAATCGCCGAACAGGCCCCCACCGGCGGTTGCCTTGAGGGCCAGGGCGAGGGCAGGCGGCGCGATCACCCAGTACGGGTCGTAGATCGAGGAGTTGTCGTTTGCGATGGAGAAGACCCAGACCACGGTCGTGGAGACGCAGGTGACCGCGAACCAAATCCAGAACGGGTCCTCGATCAGGTTTCGGACGTCGATGACCCTCCACGCCATCACCCCCACCAGAAAGGCGGCGACGTAGGCCAGGTAGCACTGGACCGCCGGAACCGGACGATTGGGAGCCGGCGGAAGGCTCCGGCTGCTTGTCGAGCTCTGCTTCACGTGCTCGTGGTCGTACACGCTCGTGAATCGACTGACAACACGGGCGCTCCAATGCCTCCGGAACACTGGCCTCCGCCCCGCTATCCTGTCCGATCCGAATCCTCGTCCAGGTACCCAGCTTCCCGAAGCCAGTGCAGTGCGTCGCTCAGGGACTCGGATACGTCCCGCAACCGGACGCCCATCGCCTCGAGTGACTTCGAGTTGGGTATTGCGTCCCAGCGAGTGATGTACGCAGCGGACTCCGCAGTTAGCGGCAACTCCACCGGAGTGACGCGGCGAACCAAGTCGAGGATTCGCCCAACCAGCCGTAGGACTACGCCGGGAATTCGAATGGTGCGAGGCGCTACCCCCGAAGCAGCTTCGACGATCTGCGCGATCTCCGGCCAGCGCAGAAAGGTGCCGCTCACTAGATAGCGTGCAGGACCTGGGGCAGCCTCGATGATTCGCAGGTGCGCATCCGCGAGATCTCGCGCGTCGACGAACTGCATGCCGCTCGATGTAATCGGAATGAAATCTCTCAAGAAGATTCGCAGCGCGTTCATCGATTCCGTGAGACCGGGATCGTCGGGGCCGATGATTGCGCCGGGGTACACGATCTTGACCGGTTGCCCCTGCGCCTGCAGCTCGCGCACGTAGGCCTCGGCGATCGCCTTGGACCGCCCGTAGGCGTGTTCGGACGCGCGAGGCTCCGAGCTCTCCGAGAGCACCGTCCCGTCTCCTCGAAACAGAGTCGCAACCGATGAAACGTGCACGATTCGCGGCAGCCCTAGAGCGACAGCGGTCCCAATCACGTTCCGAACGCCAGATACGTTTGTCTCGATCAGCGCGTCTGGCGTGTGTGCCGAGTCGATGGCGACGAGAGCCGCGCAGTGGATCACACCGTCACATCCGTGGAGTGCTTCGAAGACCGAGGCCTCGTCTTGGATGTCTCCCTTGGCGAGCTCGAGCGATCCGCCCGGCTCGCCGAACACACGCCGCGCCTTTTCGGGGCTGCGAACGAAGGCTCGGACTCGGTGACCGGCACCGAGGAGTGCGCGCACGGTGTGAGAGCCTGCCAGACCGGTCGCGCCAGTGACGAGAAGGCGACTTCGCTCTTCGGGCACCCCAGACCTCCTTTCAGCCTGTGAACAGGCTGCGCGCGATCATCATGCGCTGGATTTCGCTGGTGCCTTCGACGATTCGCATCACACGCAGGGATCGGTAGAAGCCCTCGGTTCGCGTCTCTTTCATCCAGCCCATTCCGCCGTGTACCTGAAGCACGCGGTCGCAAACGCGGTTGACCATCTCGGTCGCGTAGAGCTTGGCCATCGACATCTCGCGCGTCGCGTCTTTCCCTTGATCGAGCAGCCAGGCTGCGTGGTAGACCATGTTGCGTGCGGCGTAGATCTCGGTGGCGCTATCGGCGAGCATCCATTGAATCGCCTGATATGCCGCGATCGGTTGGCCGAACGCCTGCCTTTGTTTCGCGTAGTCGACGCCCAGGTCTAAAAGAAACTGAGCCACGCCGACCGCGCCCGCCGCGATGTGCAATCGGCCGGTGCCGAGGAAGGCCATCGCCTGTGCGAACCCGTAACCCTCCTTTCCGACGAGTTGGTCCTCCGACACTTCGACATCCTCGAACACGACTTCGGCCTGACCTTCGTACCCCGCCATGCCTTCGTGCTGACGCCCGACTTGAAACTGACCTTTCTCGACGATGAACGCAGAGATCCCGCCTCGTGCCCGTTTTTGGGCGTCATTCGTCGCGAACACGACACCCCAGTCCGCGTGATGTGCGTTTGAAATGAAATGCTTGCTGCCGTTCAGCACCCAGTTGTCGCCACGCTTCTCAGCGCGCGTCGCGATGTTCTGAGCGTCGGAACCTGCGCCGGGCTCACTCAACATGAAGCAGCAGCTCTGATCCGCCTCCATGACTGGACGCAAGTACTTCTCGCGCTGCGCTTCGTTGAACACGAGGTGCATCGGCGATGGCCCTTCGGGACCGGCAATCGCTAGAGAGCCGAGGACGCTACCGGTTTCGCCGCAGGCCTCGCGGAGGATCACCGAGGCGACGTTGCTCAACCCGCCACCGCCGACCTCTTCGGGCATGTGGTGTCCCCAGATTCCGAGGTCCACCGCTTGCTTTCGAATCTTACGGACTAGATCGCGATCGATGGGCGTGTCTTGCGTGACCTTTTCCTTCTCTTCGAGGGGTATGAGGTCTCGTTCCACCCACTGCACGTAGGCGTCGCGGAACAGCTTCGTCTCTTCGTCGACAGTGAAATCCATAGTCTCTCCAGCTCTCGGTTAGCGTCCGAACCGCGTCCAGTCCAGCGGAGGGCGCCACGCGCGATGCCCGTGCGATTGCTCCGACGACTCCGCCAAAAATGCGAGGTTCGCGCTCATTCCGGGGTATCCCGTCCCCGAGAAGAGCAAGCTCTCGAGGGGGGACGAGGTGACTGAGCACAAGAGCGGGAAGGTGACTTGGCACAAGAGCGCAGCGCTTGCCGGACTGCTCCTCGTAACCGGCTTTCTGCTTCTTCCGGTCTTCAACAACGGGTTCGTCTACGACGACACCGAGGTGATCGAGAACGGCCAGGTGATTCACGACCTAGCGAACCTGCCGGAGGTCTTCGCGAGGCCGGCGATGTTCGTCTCTGCAAAAGGGGAGAGCCCGAGCGCGTTCGACACCTATCGCCCGATGACGCTTCTGAGCTTCTTCTGGGACAGCGCGATTTCGGGCCGAGATCCATTCGCTTACCACCTGACGAACCTGTTGGTGCATCTGCTCTGCGTCATCCTCGTCTTTTCGTTGGTCGAACACTTGCTCGGGCGAGAGGCCTGGCCCTTTGCGTTATTCGGCGCGGCCGTGTTTGCCCTGTCACCGCATCCGAGCACGGCGCACATCTGGATCAACGGGAGATCCGACCTCTTCTGTACGGCCTACGGGCTGATCGCGATCCTGCTGTGGCGCCGTGCCGTGCAGGGCAATCCGAGTGTGCGCCGCGCAGGATTTCACGTTGCAACCGGGGCGCTCTTCTTCGCCGGCCTGTTGAGCAAAGAAACCCTGCTCATGGTGCTCCCGGCACTTTGGCTCTGGCCTGAACCGAGTGGCCCCGTCGGAGCTCGGGACCGCCTCGTCCGGACGGCGCCCTTCCTCGCTGCGTCGGCGACGTACCTGGCAATCCGAATGGCGGTCCTCGGCGGAATGC
>JBLYYU010000257.1:0-6716 GCA_048550275.1 Polyangiales bacterium | reverse complement strand
GACCTGGTCCTCGTTCTACCGACGAACACCGACTTTTCGATGACCGCGAGCCTGCCCCTGCGCATCGTGGAGCTCTTCGACCTCTTCACGATCGACACCGTCTTCAGCGCTCGCTACCGAAATGGCGACAAGTACGGGGCGATCACGGGCAACCCGGCGAAGAACACGGCCGATTTCACGTTCTCGGGCGGTTCGATCATCAACATCACCGACAACGGCTACTTCGAGATCGGCGGCGGTGTCGGAATCATGAACGTGGGTGGTCGAACCGGCGCGAAGAACGTCGTCGAGCTCCCATTTTTCATGGGTGGCGGGTACACGTACGAGGGCAAGACCCTGGTCGACATCTTCGCCCAGTTCGGATGGCAGCCCTTGATGACCGCCAACGGCCCCCCCGGTCGGGATACGTTCAACGTGGGCGACGACTGGTACGTCACTTTGGGGGCGACGGTTCACACCAAGTCGCTCTTCGGCAAAGGCAAGCAGTAGCTCAGCCGTTGCCTGCCCCGAGTCGCTCGAGCAGCGCCTTGGCCATGTCGGCGACCTCCTGGCGTTCGAGCTCTCGGCTCTCCGTGCTCTGGTAGCTTTCCGTATCCGATTCCGGGAGGCCTTGGAGAAAGCGACTGGGCGTAATTTTGACGAGCCGACCGCGGGCGACGCGCTCCCTGTGCCTCGTGAGGTACAACAGGTCGCGCGCCCTGGTCACTCCAACGTAGAAGAGCCGCCGTTCCTCCTCGAGGTCGGCAACAGAGGCGTCTGTAATCTTCGGGTCCGTCGTTCGCGAATGAGGCAGAACGCCCTCGACGCAGCCGATCAGAAACACCACCGAAAACTCGAGGCCCTTGGAGGAGTGGAGCGAGGACAACGTGACCTGCCTGCCCTGCTCTTCGGGCTCGTCCGGATCACTCGAATCGAGGGCGATGTGGTGGAGGAGCCGCTGCAAGCCTTGGCGATCGGCGTCGCCCCGGGACTCGAGTCGCTCAATGCTCCGACGGAGGAAGTCGACGTTGGCGCGACGTCGCTTCGCTTCGGGGCTTCGATCCCCGTCTTCCTTCAGCAAGCCCACGTCTCGGAGCAAACCAGTCGCGGTGTCGGGGAGGTTTCCCGAACGAAATCCCGTTCCCGCCTTGTCGATGGCCTCAGCCAAGCGAGTCGCTGAAGAGGCAGCGCGCGCCGAGAGCTGCTCGATGCTGTTCGCGTTCGCCAAGGATCGGAGAAGGCTCATTCGGTGCGCCTTCCCGTACTCGACGATGTGACGAATCGACTGAGCGCCGAGCCCCCTCGGAGGCGTATTGATGATCCGGCGAAGCGAGAGCTCATCGCGCGTGTTCAGCGCAACCCGCATGTATGCGATGCCGTCCTTTACTTCTTTGCGGTCGAAGAACTTCGTGCCGCCGAAAACCCGGTATGCGATTCCGGCAATCCGCAGCTCCTCTTCGAGCAGTTTGGCCTGCGTGTTGGAACGGTACAGGACCGCGATGTCGCGCGAGTCCGTCCCTTCCTTTTGGAGCTTTCGGATTTCGGAAGCGATGAATTTCGCTTCTTCTTGGGGCTCGGGAAACGTACAGAGACGCACGGGCGGCCCGCCTTCGCGAACCGGCCGCAAGACCTTAGCGTACGGCCGTTTGCTCGATTTCTCGATCGCGGCGTTCGCGACATTCAGAATCGCGGTGCGTGAGCGATAGTTCTGCTCGAGCTTGGTAACCACCGCTCCGGGAAAGTGCCGCTCGAAGTCGAGAATGTTGTCGACGCAGGCTCCGCGCCAACCGTAGATCGACTGATCGTCGTCTCCGACCACACAGATGTTTCCTTTCTCGTTGGTGAGCATCCGAACGAGATCGAGCTGCGCCACGTTCGTGTCCTGGAACTCATCCACCAGGATGTGAGCGAATCGGCTACGCCATTTGCTCCGAATCCCGGGCCTATCCCGCAGTAGCAGAACCGGCTTGATTACCAGATCGTCGAAATCCACGGCATGCATGTGTTCGAGCGTCGATTCGTAGGCCTCGTAGACGCTCGCGGCGGCCTGGTCGTACTCGTCGTCTCGTGCTCGCACCTGATTCGGTTTGAGAAGCGCGTTCTTCCAGAGCGATATGCGGGATAGGATCGCCTGCGCATCGAGTTTCCGATCTGCATTGGACTCGGTCCTCAGGAGCTCGCGAATGACGCCGAGACTGTCACCCTGATCGAAGATGGAAAACCGGGAGCCGAGCCCGAGTGCCTTTGCCTCCTGCCGCACGAAGCGCACGCCGAAGCTGTGAAAGGTCGAAAGCCAGATCTGGCTCGCCTTGTCCTGGCCCACCGTGTCCCCGAGACGCTCGCGCATCTCGTTGGCGGCTTTGTTGGTGAAGGTCACCGCCAGGAGCGCGCTGGCCGGAACGCCGCTAGCGAGCAGCCGCTCGATTCGAGCGGTGATCACTCGGGTTTTCCCCGAACCAGCGCCAGCCAGAACCAGCAACGGCCCCTCCTCGTGCTCTACCGCCGCCCGTTGCTCTGCATTCAGTCGCAAGATTGCCCGAGGTAGCCCGGCGACTACCCCGGTTCAAGGCAAGAATCGGAATCGCTCCGACTTGCCAGAATCCCCGCGTGGAATGCTAGAAGGGAGGTGCGCCATGGGTGAAGAGATCGAACGAAAGTTTCTCGTGCGAAATGAAGCCTGGCGCGAATCAGCCGAGGCTGTGCCCTTTCGACAGGGGTTCCTCTCGACCGAGCCCGAGCGAACGGTACGCGTTCGAATTGCGGGGACGCGCGGCATGATCACCGTCAAGGGTAAGACGGTTGGCGCACGTCGCGAAGAGTTCGAGTACGAAATCCCTACGGCCGACGCCCAGAGCATGCTCGATTCGCTGTGCAAACGTCCCTTGGTCGAGAAGGTTCGCTACACAGTGCCGCTCGGAAGACACGTGTGGGAAATCGACGTATTCGAAGGCGCGAACGCCGGCCTCATCGTTGCCGAGATCGAGCTCAGTGCGGAAGACGAAGTGTTCGAGCGGCCGGAATGGTTGGGCGACGAGGTCACCGACGACCCACGCTACTTCAACTCTAACCTAGTCGCCCACCCGTACCGAGATTGGAAACGCTAGCGGTTCAGGTGCTCGAGGAGGTTCGGAACGATGAGCTCGGGCGCGTCCTCTTGAAGGAAGTGGCTCGCCTTGTCGATCCACAAGATGGGTGCTTCGGGGAAGTCCGGCTTCCACATTCGTTCGTAGACGCTCGGCGGGAATACCGGGTCCCTCTTTCCCCAGGCGAAGGCGACGGGACGGTCGCGAAAGACCATCAGCCCCTGATGGACCTCGTCTAGAAAATCGGCGACGGGACCAGTCGGGCTGTCGGGGATCTGCCGGGGGAAGACGAGGATCCCTGTCCGACTCGAATACGTCGGGTGCGGCGCCAGATACGCAGCGCGAGAGGTCTCGTTGAATCGGTCGCGGCGAATCGCCGCGAAGAGGAGCTTCTTCACGAAGGCGTGGCGCGCTTTGATCATGAGCTCACCGATGAGCGGTGCGCGAATGATCCGAAGTATCCCCGGCACCTTCGTCCCAGGCGGCGGCCGGTGCGCAAACGTGTTCATGATGTAGAGGCTCCGGACCTTGTCGGGACGACGGGCCGGCCACGAAAGGCCGATCGGTCCGCCCCAATCTTGCCCAACCAGAGTGGCGTCCGTCAGCTCGAGCGAATCCATCAACGCGATCAAGCGCTGGGAATGCTTCCTGATGGTGTAGAGGCTCGCGTTGTCGGGTTTATCCGATCGGCCGAATCCGAGATGATCGGGAACCACGACTCGGTATCCGGACTTCGCTAGAGGCGCAATGAAATTCCGGTACAGGTATCCCCACGTCGGGTTGCCGTGCACGAGCACCACCGGACGACCTTCGCGTGGACCTTCGTCGACATAGTGCAACCGCCCCTCGCCGGAATCAAAGTACTTCGGCGCGTACGGCCAGCTCCCTTCGAAAGTCCAGTCTACGTTTGCCTGCGAACGAGTGTTGCTCATTTGCACAGTTGTAATTCGGCCTACACCATTGTCGCAATCGACAAATGTCTATAACGTAGAAACGGCAGTCGCGTCTTCTGCGCGCTACCCTGAATGTTCCGTGTTTTCTGAGCTCCCAGCAGACCAACCAGATTGGTCGCGCGAAACTCCCAACGCCGTTTGGGATCCCAGCCGACGGCTGCTGCAAACTATCCGGCGGCATCAGTACTGGCGTGAGCGAAGTGGGCCGCTCGGCATTTTCATGCGGAAGGTCTGGGCCCTCCAGCATCGTTTTTGGTCCGTCGTCACGGGCGCGGACATACCGCTCGGTTGCAATATCGGCGGGGGCCTGCTCCTCCCCCACCCGAACGGCATCGTGGTCCACCCGGACGCGCGGATCGGACCCAATTGCCTCATTTTTCAGCAGGTGACACTGGGCACGCGAGGCGAAACCGGCGCCCCGGTTGTTGGCGGACGAGTCGACATTGGGGCCGGCGCGCGGATTCTGGGAGACGTCACACTCGGCGACTACTCGATGGTCGGCGCCAATTCGGTGGTGCTGTCGACGTTTCCCCTTGGCTCCGTTGTGGTCGGCTCGCCGGCGCGGCGCGTGGGTCGCTCGAAAACGGCTCCGAAGAGCACGGAATCCTCCCCGCCGCTGGCAGATGGGGCAGGCTAGAGCTCCGATGACGATTGCCCGAACCGGGCGCTTGGTCTAGGCAATCAGAATGGAGTTTCCCCCATGTGGCTTGTATCGAACGACCGGGCCGATCGGCACCGTGGAAGCAGGCCGACTCGTTTATTTCCACAATCATGGAGACCCGGGACCAGGTCTGTATCTCCCGAAAGAGTGGCGCTACAACCGCGCGCAATTCGATGCCAAAGGTCAGATACTGGATGACCCAGGCCTGGTGCGGTATCTGCAACCGCTCCCCGCGGAAGGCTTCTATCGCGTGGCCGAATCGTTTCATTGCTGTGACAAACAGTGTCGACTTTTCGAGCAGGACGCCCTACTTCAACTCGGATACAATTCGGACGCGGAGCCCATCCTCTTCGTCCCTGAACTGGTCGACTCGATGTTCGCAGTCCCCGCCAAGGGATGGAAAACGACGCTCGAGATGCTGGGCAAGATGCAGGGGCTCCGGGTGCCGGTGACCAAGCGAGACACACTGCCACCTCAATAGCGCAGGTGAGGGCGCCCCGGACTGCTCGCAAAATTGGCGAGACGGGCTGTAGCCGAGCGGCGTGCATGCGCTAGAGTCCCGGCATGAAGTCTACGATTGGGATTCTCACTGGCGGCGGCGATGTACCTGGGCTCAATCCGGCGATCCGTGCCGTAACGATTCGGGCCATGCGCGAGGGCCACCGTGTGATCGGTATTCGCAGAGGCTGGGGCGGCCTGGTGGACATTGTCCCGGACAAGGACGCAGACAACAGCGCGAACGTCCAGCTCTTGACCGAAGACATCGTCGACAAGGCGGGACGCACGGGCGGCACGTTCTTGCACAGCTCGAGGACGCGACCGACTACCGTGCCCAGGGATCTCCTCCCGACCCATCTTCAGGAGAAGTATCAGGACGACGTCAACGACATCACCGACGACGTGATGAAGAACCTGGATTTCCTCGGCATCGACTGCCTGATTCCAATCGGCGGTGACGATACGCTCAGCTATGGCGCGCACCTGCACCAGAAAGGCGTGCCTGTCGTCGCGATCCCAAAGACGATGGACAACGACGTCCCTGGGACCGACTACTGCATTGGATTCAGCACCTGCGTCACTCGGACCATCGAGTTGACCCATAAGCTACGCACCTCGGCAGGTTCGCACGAGCGCTTCCTCGTCATCGAAGTCTTCGGTCGATACGCAGGGTACACAGCGCTTCTGCCAAGCATGGCGGGTGCGGCCAGTCGATGCGTAATACCCGAGCACCCTTTCGATATGGAGCGACTGACCGAGCTGATGGTCTACGACCGCAATCGTAATCCAAGCAACTACTCGGTCGTGTTGGTCTCCGAGGGCGCCCAGATCGCCGGGGACACCGAGATGTCGTTCGAAGGCGAAGAAGCGGACATGTTCGGCCACCGCAAGCTTGGCGGCATTGGGGATCGCGTCGCGAACGGGCTCAAGCAGCTCTCGCCCAAGTACAACAACGGCCGCCGCGTGAACGTGGTGAGCCAGCGTCTCGGCTACCTGGTACGTTCCGGCAATCCCGA
This sequence comes from Polyangiales bacterium, assembly GCA_048550275.1. GTDB lineage: Bacteria > Myxococcota_A > Polyangia > Polyangiales > Houyiibacteriaceae > SG8-38. The sequence continues at coordinate 526 of JBLYYU010000257.1, read as the reverse complement.
CGCTCTGGACTCAATCGCACCCATGGCCTTTGGCAACTTGGCGCTGGACTTAGTCACCTCTGGCACCTCCGGCAGGTTGATTTCTGTTCACAATGGCCGCTACGGCAGCGTGCCGATGGAGGCGATCATCGGGACCAAGAAAGTCGTGGACGTCGAGAAATACTACGACACGGGACGCATGCGTCCGAAGTACAATGCGTTCAACGACCTCCCGTTGTTCATCATGACTAGCGATGCCTAGTCGAGGCCGCCATGGCTACTAGTTATCGGCACCTCCGGGCCCGTGCGCTCAAGGCCATGTTCAAGGCGCACGCTGAGGTCTACGAACGAAGCGGCGGACGCATCGGGGCTTGGCTGGGCCTGCCTACCTTGTTGCTGTCTTTCACCGGGAGGAAGTCCGGGAAGACCTATTCCACGCCGCTCGTGTATTTTGAGGACGCGAGCGGCTTCGTCGTCGTCGGCTCCGACGGAGCGGCGCGGCGCGATCCGCAATGGTGGAAGAACCTCCAGGTGGATCCGATGTGCG
>JBLYYU010000256.1:0-2900 GCA_048550275.1 Polyangiales bacterium | reverse complement strand
TCGATCCCGCGTTCGACCAGGACCCGATAGGCCTTGTCGTCGTCGCGCCGCACCACCTTCTCGAGGGCCTTGGCGGCGCGCCTCGAGGTATCGCGCAGCGCTTGCTGGTCTTCGGGAGAAAGCTGGTCGAACTTCTCCTTCTTCACGACCGACGCCCCGACGATGACACCAAAGCTGTCCTTCGACATGTACTTGAGCTTGGTGAACCATTGGAGCGCGAGTGCTGCGATTGCCGACGCCGGGGCGACGTCGATCATCTTGGTCTGAAGGGCCGCGTACACCTCCGGCACGCCGAGCCGCACGGGATTAGCGCCGACCACCTTCAAGAACTCGGCGAAGATCGGGTCGTCCTTCCAGACCCAGGGCCGAGCAGACTTCAAGTCCGCCGGCCTGAGGATCGGGACGGTCGACATGATTCGGCCCTTGCCGGCGTCAGACCAGTCCAGCAGGACGAACCCGGCGTCTTCGAACATCTTGCTGAAGCGTGGGTTCATCTTCTCGCGAACACGATCGAGCTGCTCGTAGTTCTCGATGGCGCCCGGCGCGGAGAGCACCCTGACCGGCGGGACGACGATGCCGAGCCCGGTCGTCGTCACGCCCGCCGCGTCCATCTGCCCCGCGCGCATCTTGCGGATGAAATCCCGTTCGTCGCCCTGGCTGCCGCCAGAGTAGAAACGGAACTCCACTCGCCCCTCGGTGGCCGTCGACAAGCTTCGGTTCCAGGCTTTGAGGATCTTACCGAACGTCGACCCCCCTGGCGCAATGGTCGCGTATCGGATGATGGTCTTGCCCTCCGCCTCCGCGTGCGGAGTGCGGGAACCGCCCACGAGTACACAAGCCAAGGCCAAGACCAGAACAAACCAAGAATGCTTCGCTGCTTTCAAAACTTCCTACTCCAACAAATCGTCGCGTAACCGCCTGAGACCCTCTTCGGAACAACCGAGCGCCTCGACGAGGAACCCACCGACGCTGCCGTGCCGCTCGACGATCTCGCCGTGCGCGGCCTGAAGGCTCTGTTCTTTCACGTACAACAAACCTTCGACGCGAGATGCGGCGATTTCTTCATCCTCCGCGCCGGCCTGTTCCGACGCGAAACTCTTGATCATGCCGAGCATTTTCTCGTTTTCGGCTCTGCGGTAGTGATTCGAGAGCAGGTAGTCCTCGACGACGGTCTCCCACGGAACGCCAAGCGCCGACAGGATCATTGCGGCGCCAAAGCCCGCCCGGTCTTTCCCCTGGGTGCAGTGGAATACGAGCGGGCGGTTCGCCGGATCGCTCAGGGCTCTGAGCAAGCTCGCGTACTGGGCCGTGAAGTCGCGAACCAGCATTCGGTTCACCTGGTCGAGCAAGTCGGGAGGCAGCTGTGAGAAATCCCCTGCCATCAACATCGGGATGAGCTTCTGGAACATGTCGCTCGATGCGATCGGTGTCGGGTATGCTCTTGCGCTCGATGGCAGGCGACCTTCGCCGCGAGCGGTCACCTCTTGCGGAGAGCGGAGATCCACGACCGATCGAATGCCTAGATCGTCGAGCTTGCCCAGATCGTCGTCGCTGAGTTGGCTCAACTCGCCGGAACGAAAGACGAGGCGCCATTTGACGGTTCGGCCGTCCTTGGCCGAATAACCCCCTAGGTCTCTGAAGTTCGGCTGGCCGTCGAGCGGAACGTGGCGGTCCATGGTTCCCTATTTGCCACTGAAAGCTCGAACCCGCACGGGCTAGGCGACTTGATCGGCCTGCGGAAGAATTGAATCCCGGTCCCAAAGGCTGCGAGCGTCGCGCTCGTCCTCGAGAAAGGAATCCCAGAGGTGCATCGCCGCATAGGCCCTGAAGGGCCGCCAACGGTCCGCATGGTTCTCGAGCTCCGGGATGGAAACCGGCGTGCCATTGTTAGAGACGCCTTCGCGCAGCCACGGGTTGCTCGACGGGAATGCATCGGGCTCACGGTAGACGCGCATGGCGATGTACTGGGCCGTCGTGCAGCTCAGGTCGGTGATCGAGCGGAGCCCATCCACGGCGGCTTCGAGCGACGGCGAACCATCCAAGCGCAGCGCGCCCTCGTGCACGGCCTTGGCAAGCGCCTGAATCGAGCGCCCACGGCGCTTGGGGACACCGACCGATTCTAGCTTTGCCGTACTGAGCGCGTAGGGGGTCGGGAACACGTGGGTCAGCGAGGGCTGCGAGGTTTCGATCCGCTTGCCGTACTTCTCGACGATGCGGTCCATGAGGTCCGAGGCTTCGGCGGGCGCGATGTGCTGTTGGAGGAGCATCATCACGGCGGTCTCGAAATGATCGAACGCACCCAGCACGCGGAGACCGGGGTTCGACTCGATTCGTCGACCGAGCACGGGGTCGGCACTCAGGGCCTTTTCGATGGCGCTCGTCTGAGCGTCGACATCGAAGAGCCGCCTCACGCCGGAAACGACACCGAGGAGATGCGCGCCAAGCGAGCTGCTCACCCGGACGTGAAGCTCCCCCGATTCGGGCTGGTGCTCCACGCATATCTCGCCGGCTGCTTTCCCGAACGACGCGGTTCGATAGTAGCGATCGCCAACAACTTGTTCGACCCCCGACGCGGTCCACGGTTCGAGAAACTGGAGCATGCGCGCCCAGGGGAATGGCGTCTCGACAGGGATCTGGAGCTCGAGCCTACCCGCGGCTCGGTTCGGACTCTTACGAAGGGCCGTCGGAGGACAACCGTACACTTCGTTGATGACGGCGTTGAAGCGCCGAACACTTCCGAACCCAGCCGCTTGCGCGATGTGCGCCATCGACAGACTCGTGGTTTCGATCAACCGTCGTGCGAAACGTGCTCGGCGAATCCTAGCAACCTGAACTGGCGAGGTGCCCAAATGCTTGTTGAACAGACGCCGAAGCTGGCGAGCCCCGATGCCGAGTCGCTC
>JBLYYU010000255.1:0-4810 GCA_048550275.1 Polyangiales bacterium | reverse complement strand
GGGTGTCAGCGGAAGCGGCAAGAGCTCTCTCATCGTTGATGCGTTGCTGCCTGCGGTTCGGGGCAAGCTCGGCCTGATCGCGGACGTTCCGCAGGGCGTGTCGGTTTCTGGCACAAGAGGGGTCGAGCGGGTGTCGTTCGTCGACGCCGCGCCGATCGGTCGCAGCCCGCGCTCCAATCCGGCGACCTACCTCGGGATGCTTGGGCCGCTCCGCGACCTTTTCGCGGGGCTTCCCGAAGCGCGGGCTCGGGGCTATCGCGCCGGGCGCTTCAGCTTCAACGTCAAGGGCGGGCGCTGCGAGGCATGCAAAGGCGAGGGCGTTCAGAGAATCGCGATGCAACTCCTGCCCGATGCCGAGGTCGAGTGTGACGTCTGTGCCGGCCGCCGATACAACGACGAGACCTTGCAGATCCGATATCGCGGATTGAGCATCGCGGAGGTTCTGTCGCTGCCAGTGGAGCAGGCGCATTCGCTCTTCGAAGCCGTGCCAGCGATTCGCCCGCGCCTGGAAGCTCTTCGGCGCGTCGGCCTCGGCTACCTCGAGCTCGGACGCCGGTCGACCACACTGAGCAGTGGCGAGGCGCAACGCGTCAAGCTGGCCCGCGATCTCGCTCAGCCGGCCCGCAAACCGACGCTGTACATCTTCGACGAGCCGACGCGCGGCCTTCACTTCGTCGATGTGGAGCAACTGATTCGAATTCTCCATCAGCTAGTCGAGGATGGCCACACGGTCATCGCTGTCGAACACCAGCTGGACGTGATTCGAAACGCCGACTTCGTGCTCGACCTCGGTCCCGGAGCAGGGCCGGACGGGGGGCGTGTGGTCGCTGCGGGGACACCTGAGCAGGTGAAGGCGAGCGGTAGCGCGACCGGCCGATTCCTCTAGGCCGTCGCTGAGCTCCACGATGAGCGCGCTGCCATGAGAAACCGGGCTCAGCCGCTGGCGTTCAGCGATCGGCTGAAGGAGTCTCCGACGGTCACGCAGGCCTCTCGAACTTCGAGCTCACCGCCGACCAAGATCGCCAGGGGGTTTACCTCTACCGATTCGATCTCGTCGCGCCATTGATGGACGAAGGCCGCCAGTCGCATCAGGACGTCCCCGATCGCGCTCACCGCTTGGCTTCTCTCTTGCGGGGTACCCGAGAGGAGGAGGGAGCTTCCGCGAAGGCGCAGTAAGACGCGCTCGAGAGCCTTTGCGCTCGCCGGGAGCACAGTCTGGGTCATGTCGGCCGAGGCGCTTCCATGCGGATCGGCAAAACCGATCTCGGTCAGAATGGGGCCCGCCGCCAGAGGCTCCATGCGAATCCGCAGAAGGGTACGCGCCAAGGTCGAAGCGCTGACGGTGACACCGAGAAGCCGAGCGTTGGCCGAGCGGGTCTTCGCGACGGCCAGGATCTGGCGAAACGCATCGCGGGCTTGCCCCGCGGAATACACCTCGGCCGCGAGGTCCGGGTGGTCCCAGAGTCGGAGATCGGGTGACGCCAGAGCGACGCGTACGGGGTAGCCGATTCGCGACGCCTCCGACGCAGCGCGCGACGGCGTGGCGCAGAGCTCCTCGAGCGGCAGTGGGACGTCGTACGGCCCGAGAGCGGCCTTGCTCGCCGGATCGGAAAGCGCGCGTTTGGGGCCGAGAATTACCTCGAGCACAGCGTCGGCCTCGACACCTTGGACCGCCGGGACTTTGGGCCGCGATGCGTCTCGAGACGCCCGCATTGCCCGAAGCGCTGCCGCGACGTCGCGCGGGGAGCCGATGGCCCTGCTTTCGGAGCCATCCGACTCATGGGCGATGAGCCCGTCGTCGATTCGCACGAAACGACCGTCGCTCCGATGGCTCACGCTCTCTCCGAGCCGGACCCGATCGATCGCCGGAAGCTCCTTGGTCGTTGCTGCCCAGGGGCGTTCCGTGTCGAGCGAGGCGAGTGCGGCTACTGCGATGAGCGGTCCGGTTTCATGGACGGCCGGCAGGCCTAGGTCGTGAAGGAGGCCGAGAGGCTGAGCGCCGACGACGGCTACCGGGATCTTCTGTTGGCTCGCCCGCATCGCGTCGGAAAGAAGCACCGCCATGTCTGCCGAAACTGGGGCCTCGACCACGACGCACGCCGGCCGGCCCGAGCTCACCGCGTCCGCGGCCGCCTGCCACGGGCGATCCTCGACGAAGGCCTCCACGGACAGGCCGATCCTCTCGGCGCTGCGCGCCACGTCGACCGCCAGCTCCGGACAGTCACAGAACATGCTCCACGCTTTCGGCATCACCGTGACCGCAAGGATACCCCCGAAGGGCCCGTGCGCCCACTTCCTAGAATCTGGACCCTGATTGGAATTCACGTGTCTAGTCTTGGGCCTCGTCCCCAAACATCGGATCAGCTCTAGCTTTCATGTGACACGAGCTTGACGCCTCGAACAGCACGGTGATAATCCGGGCTCGGCCCGTGTAACCCCCTCTATCAAAAGGGGAACCGGCCGGTGGGGGTCATTCTGAGGAGAGTCGCGAAATGCGCCTGAAGCTGATTGCGGGCAATCTCGTCATCGTATTGCTGCTGGGGTTGGGATCGTATCTAGTGGTCCGAACGCAGCTCCATAGCGAGCTGTCGCGTCGGCTCGAGGACCGTATCGGAGACGATTCGGAGCTGTTCGCGAGGTCCTGGCGGGCCGATGGGTCGCGGCTTTCCGAGGGCGTTGCCAATCGGGCCAACAGCAACTCGGTGCGTAGCGTCTTCGCGGCGCTCGGGGAATCCAAAGTCCGGCGGCGTGCGTTCGAGGCGGCTCAGGACGTTTCGAAGTGGTTCAAGAACCCCGCCCGTGGGCGCGGAGAGCGTCCCCACATCGTCGCCGTGATCGACGAGACCGGCCGGGTCATCGCCCGTGACACGGACCCGAACCGGATGTTTGCCAAGCCGCTGCTCAACAGCGTTCCTGCGTTGCGTAGCGTTCTCAAGCGAGGGGCTTCGAGATACGGCGTCTGGCCGTTGGAGGACAAGCTTCTGCAAGTCGGCGTGGCTGCGGTCCGGAACGACCAGGGCAGCGTCGTTGGCGCGCTATTGGTCGGCTACGATCTCTCGAACGGATTCGCGAAACAAGAAGCGCGCCTCATCGGCCACGATCTCCTTTTCGTCATGGGCGAACGTATCTACAGCACCTCGACTTCAGTCGAGGTTCGTGACGGCCTCCAAGATGCGCTCTACGCACCCCCGCTCGAGAGCAGCACCCGGGCGGCACTTGGTGGCAAACCCACGCTGCCGTGGACGGCTAGACTCGCTGGCGAGGACTACGTTGGCGTCACGGCCGCGCTGCCGATGGCAAGAGAGGTAGAAGCCGCCTATGTGGTCCTCGCGGATCAGGCGAAGCACACCGCGCTTGCCGGAGTGACGAACATGATCCTCTGGCTGACGCTGCTGGGGCTACTGGGCGTCGCGATCTACGGCTACATCATCGCAAACAACCTGATGGAACCCATCGAGCAGATGGAAGACGACATCCTCGCTGTCATCAACGGTCGAGGGGACGTGCGGCTCGAGGTGGAGACGGTGGAGCTCGGTGGGCTCTCGTATCGGATCAACCAGCTCATCAATTTGTTCACGGGCGTCGCCGAAGAAGACGACGAAGGCCGCGCGGTGACTAGCAGTGGAGGGTGGGAAGCCGTGAGCATTTCGAGCCCGGGCGCTGCGCCGTCACGTTCGAGCTCTACGGTTCCAGGCCAATCAGACGACCCTGAAGTTGCCGCCCTAGCGGCGATTCCAGAGGAACAGTACTTTGCCCAGCTCTTTCAGGACTACATCGCCGCGAAGGAGTCGATCGGCGAGGACGTGTCGAATATCCCCGAAGCCCGGTTCATCGAACGGATCAAGGGGAATGCCGTGCATCTGGCGAAAAAGCACGGCGCGCAGATGGTGCGCTTCAAGGTCGAGACCATTGGCAACCAGGTCAATCTGAAGCCGGTGATCATCCCCTAGCGGTCCTTGCCCGGCGGGGCTTCGCGCTCTCGTTGCGCGGCTGCCCTGTTCGGCCTAGTTGTTGTCGCGTCATGGGGATTTTCGATGTGTTCAAGGGCGGAGGCGGCGGGCTGCAGAAGCACGTCGCGCGAGTGGCAAACAGGCGCGCTCAGAAACACGAGCGCTGGGAATCGATTCAGACGCTCGCGAGCGACGGCTCGGACGAAGCGCTTCGGGCGTTGCTCACTAGGTTCACGGTTCGAGTCGACCCGAGCATCACCGATGGCGAGGAAAAAGCCGCCACGTTCCACGGCATCGTTCAGCACGGGGACGCGGCTCTCGAGCCGGTGCTCGATTTCCTGAGCTCGTCAGAAACTCTGGCGTGGCCGCTCAAGATTCTCAGGGAAATTCAGAGCGAAGAGCAGGTCACGGTCATATTGCTCGACCTCCTGTCGAAGATGGACACGGAGTACGAGCGCGATCCTCAAAAGAAGATCGACCTGATCGCCAGCTTCGAGGAGCGCACGGACCCGCGCATCGTAGAGGCGGTGACTCGCTTTCTCGAGGACATGAATGAAACCGTTCGCTTCCACGCGGCCGGCGCCATTCTGGCGCAAGACGAAGCCGACGCAGCGCGTGACGCCATGACCAAGGCGTTCCTCGCGGAAGAAAGCGTCCGCGTGAGAATGCGCATGCTCGATGGCTACGTTGAGCGCGGCTGGAAGCTCGCGGACGTCAAAGAGGAAGCGACGAAGAAGCTTCCCAGCGGGTACACAATAGGGAAAAAGGGCGAAGTCCGAAAGAAGTAAGGACGCGGCTCGGAAAAAGGCGCGATACGGGGCTTCGCTGAAGGGCTCGGCTTGCGGGATGGACGCGGGGGG
>JBLYYU010000254.1:0-3310 GCA_048550275.1 Polyangiales bacterium | reverse complement strand
CGATACAGCAACCGTCAAACGAATCCGTCTCATACGGAAGCGCCTGTGCATCACCCAGTTCGAGCGTTACGCGATCGGCCAGGCCGCTGCGCGCTACCTTCTCGACGCCGACCTCGAGCATTCGGCTCGATGGATCGCTTCCGACGACCGTGGCATCAGGGTGAAGCCGTGCGATCATGAGCGCTAGGTCACCCGTGCCCGTGGCGAGATCCAATACGCGGGCGCGCTCGGGGAGCGCCAATGCCGCGACTGTCTTGCGGCGCCACGACTGATCGATCCCCATCGACATCAACCTGTTGAGGAGGTCGTATCGGCCCGCGATCTGATCGAACATCTCGCCAGAGCCCGGATTGGGCGAATTGGTCTTTGAGACCGCTTCGCTCATTGAACACCTCGCTCGACCTTCTTGGCCTGAAGCCGCGCGTTCTCCTGGAGCTCTTGCTTGCGCGAATGAAGTCGCATGTGGCCGCGCTGGATGCCCTCCCCCGCCAGCGCGCGGAGCGCTGCCAAGTTGGAAGCCATTCCCGCCGCGCCCATCACGATGGCGAGCTCGCCGGCGTTCTTGACGCCCATCAGCTCGAAGCCGGCCCTCACGCCGTGGTGCACGCGCGTGGAGCCGCCCACCGTTCCGACGGCCATCGGCATCTCGAGCTGGCCGTGCACGCCCTTTTCGGTCCTGCTCCAGACCACCAAAGGCTTGTAGGTGCCCGTGACTGACGCGAACGCATGCGCGCCCGCTTCAATCGAGCGCCAGTCCTGCCCCATCGCGAGGGCAACCGCGTCGATACCGTTCATCACGCCCTTGTTGTGGGTGACCGCGCGAAATGGATCGAGCTCGGCAAATCTGCTCGCTTTCACGATGCCATCCGCAAGCTCTGGGCCGCCGAGCGCGTCGGCACTCACATCGCAATGCACTTGGATGAGACGCCGAAGCGGAAGGTTGCTGAGAATGCGCAGGCCGACCGTCCCACCGGTGAGCTCCTGAATCCGCGGGGCCACGGCCTCGGCGACCGCGTCGACGACGTTGGCGCCCATCGCGTCTCCCACGTCGACGTAGAGGTGAACGACGAGAATGCCATCGTCTTCGTGGAGGATCCGCACATCCAGGTCTCGACAACCGCCACCGCGCTTCACCATTCCGGGAATGGCCTCGTCCGCGATCTGGTAGATCAGGTCGCGCTCGGCCTCGACGCGCGCCTTCGCCTCTGCCGGGTTGGGAACATCGTCGAACTGGACTTGCGTCGTCATGATGGGCGCGCTCGCCTCACCGGAGAACCCGCCGGTCATCCGGACCTGCCGTGCCGCGTTCGAAGCAGCGGCGACGACGGATGGCTCCTCGACGGCCATCGGGACGAGGACATCGTTGTTGTTCACTCGAAAGTTTAGTGCAATTGCGAGCGGCAGGCCGTGCACGCCGATCACGTTTTCGCTCATCCGGTCCGCAACATCGAGGGTTAGGCGCCCTCCGTCTTTGAGGTGCCGAATCGAATCCTCGGAAAGCAGGCCGCTGTCGATGATGGTGCGGAGCCGCTGCTCGACATGCTCACGGTAGAAACCCGGGATGCGGCTCGTTACGGCTGGTGGTTGCTTGGACATCGATGACTCTTTCTTCGTTGCTCGCTAGGACTCCCGGTGGACGGTGGCGCGAGCCACCGTAATCAACGCATCGCGTGCGCGGCCCTCGGGTAGGCCGCTCAACGCCAGGCAGGCTTGGTCGGCCTTTCGAACGGCCAACTCCCGCGTCGACTCGAGTGCGCCCGTTCGCGTGAGCGCGGACAGCAATCGAGCCTTGGCATCCTCCGGAACCTCGTCGACGGGGCTCGTGACCAGTTCGTCGAGGACCGGGCGGAGCGAGGGGTCCCGTTCGAGGGCTACGATCACCGGATGCGTCATTTTGCCCTCACGCAAATCGGTAAACGGCGACTTGCCAATGGTCGAGCCGTCACCCGCGTAGTCGAGATGGTCGTCGACGAGTTGGAATGCGACTCCGAGATGAAGACCGTATTCTTCGAGCGCCCTACAGGCCTGGGCGTCGAGACCACCGGCGCGTGCGCCAGCAAACATCGCCCATCGAAACAGTGCGGCGGTCTTTCCTTCGACCACTTTCATGTACGTGTCCATCCGCGCGTCGATCCGCCCACGATTCTCGAGCTGGATCGCCTCGGCGAATATCATCTCGTCGATGATGTCGAGGAGCCGAACCAACACGTCGGGCATTTCAGCGTTGCGCACGCGACGAAGCGCGTCGACCAGCAGCCAGTCGCCCGCAAAGATCGAAGCGGCATTGCCGTACAGGGTGCGAGCCGAGGGAACGCCGCGGCGCTGATCGCCGGCGTCGACGACGTCGTCGTGAAGCAGCGTTGCGCAATGGACGAGCTCCACGGCCACGCCGAACTCACGTGTCTTGTCGTCGAGGCCTTTGCCAAGTCGCGACGCAAGCACCACGCACATCGGGCGAAGCCGCTTGCCCGCTACCTCGAGCAGATGGTGCGCGCTCTGGTGAACGACGCTGTCTCCCACAGGTAGGCTCTGGATTCCCTTTTCGAGCTCCGCCATGTCCCAGCCCACGAGCTCTGCGAGGTCGGCCAAGTGAGCCGACAAGTCGCCAAGTCCCCGCGAATCGCAAACGGCCTGCAGACTCGTGAGCACATCGGACGAATCTTCCGATCGAACCGCCGCGATCAACGACATACCGCGCCTCCGCTGACTTTCCGCTGCCGCATCAGTCTTCTTCTTCCACGGATTGCAGGTCGGCTGGATTGAGCACGCGGCCCGCGACCAGCATTCGAACGAGCCGTTCGCCGGCTTTTGAGAGCGCACTCAGCCTCGAAAGTCGCTTGCGCATGAAGTCGACCCGCTTGCGGTCGGCACCGCCGACCTGGTCGCGCGCGCCGTCGAGAAAGCGTTGCGCTTCGCTGAAGGCTTCAGAGGCCTCCCGAATGAGGTTGAGCTCACGCCGCTCGTACACCCGCCGGAGCAGCTTCCAAACACTGCTCTCCGCCTGGTAGAAATCTTTCCGTTCGCCCGGACGCCAGATCTTGCGAACCGCACCCCAGCGAACGAGCTCGCCTAGCGACAAGCTCACCGCACTGCTGCTCAGCCGGAGCGTCTCCGAAAGCTCCGTAGTGGTCATCGGGTCGGGGGAGAGATAAAGGATGGTCCAGAGCCGGCCCATGTGGCGGCGAAAGCCCCAGAATTCCATCAATCGACCCGTGGCGTCAGCCGCACGCAGCTCTGCCTCACGCCATAAAGGCGTAGAATCATTGAGCTCTTGTTGTTTCGCGGCAGCTGTGGGCACTCGGGCGACTCG
>JBLYYU010000253.1:0-5930 GCA_048550275.1 Polyangiales bacterium | reverse complement strand
GGATCCGATGTGCGACGTCCGGGTGGGACGCCGAAAGATCGCCGCACGGGCGTCACTCGCAACCGGCGCGGAGCGGGCACGGCTCTGGGAAATCGGCAAGGGAGTCAATCCCATGTGGTCGAAATACCAAGCGCGAACCGAACGCGAAATCCCGGTCGTCGTGCTGACACCGATCGGCTAGCGGGCGTGCTCTGAAACTCAGAAACGAAGCTCAGCGGCCGGCGTTCATCTCTCGAGCGTCGCGGTGCCGAATCCGGACACGACCACGGCCGCGAGCGCCCCATCTACCTCTGGAACGTAGATGATGCCTCCCGGAAGATGCGAAACCCGAACGAACGTGCCCTCGAGGTTCTGACGACCTCCCCTGTCGTCGACCCACTGTACTTGGACGCTGTCTCCCTCAGGCCAGCCGTTGATCCAAACCCGTTGGCGAATCGATAGAGTGCCGTCCACGTCGATCACGATCGGTCTGGCGGCGATTGGCTCGCTCACGCGCTTGAGGTCCGTTGCACTGGACGCGGTAACCGCTACCAGCCTCCGGTGAAGCTTGTCGTAGTGGTAGTCGCTTATCCAATCCGGGCCGCAGTACCCCATGAGATCACGATGTTCTGTGTCGATGAGCTCCCGAGATGTGAGATCGAAGCCGCGCACACCGATCCCCCCTTCGACGTACGGAAAATCCGGATCGGCGCCCGAGGCTCCACCGCAGGGCGCGTGCCACAGTCCGAGGCTGTGCCCAATCTCGTGCACGAAGGTCCCGACTCCGTTCTCGTACAGAAGCCCGATCGAGCCCCGATTGAAGGTGTCGGAAGCGCTAGGAACTGGACCAAGACCAGCAACGCAACCCTGGGCACAAAAATCAGCCGCGTCGATCGTAGGGCGAACGGCACAATAGTAGTAGGTGTTGAGCCCCGCCTGGTCGTCAGCGCGAAGCGAAAGGCATTCACTGAGAAGGTCGGACCAGCCTTCCCCGTCGGCGCCGATGGTGCGATCAAACTCGAGTGCTGCGTCACGAACCGTGATCTCGAGCTCCGCCACTGGGTACATCGCACGTATCCGATCGGCGAACCTCGCGATAGTCGAGTTGTCGACGGTCGGCTCTACTGTGGAGCCTTGCGCCAGATAGCGTACGGGAACGAGGACGATTCGAAACGGACCCGGGCTCGCCTCTACACCAAGAGGTGCCGAGCTCTGGGCGGGGAAGCGGGCTTGCGCTGACACACCGGCATAGGTCCCGCATGGATCGAGCTCTAAGAGTTGAACAGAGAAACTGGTTTCTTCGCTTAGCTCGCCAGCCCCGAGATCGAAGTTGATCGTGCTAGAAAGATCACTCGATTCAGACCGGCTGACGATTTGCTTTCGGAGCTCTTCTGCTCGCCCATCGATCTCGAGTCGTGCGACGATTTCACGGGCTTGCCATCCCGACTGCGGCTCGACGAAGACACGAAGCAGTCCGGCTCGTTCCGAAATGATCGGCGCCCTCTGAACGACGACGGCCGCGGCGTCTTCGACGACGGGAATCGAGACGCCTTGATTGACCGTGACTCCTTCGAGCCGGAGGGCTCGTGCCTGGAGGGGCGGCGCTGTCGCGGGATCACAGCCGGGCGGCGGAGGGGGCACGTCTGCGTCCGGAACGGGGCCCGCATCAGGATCGCCTGGGATGCCGGCATCGAGATCGGCGCCGGCGCGTGGCGGCGATGGATTATCGACTCTGTTTGGTTCGAGAGTTTCGCCACCCCCGATCACGCCGTCGCAGCCGAACAGCAATAGAGCGCAGAACAGCGCGCTCCGAGCGTGAGGGAACCCCATCGATTCAACTTAGAGACCCGAAGGCGGGTATGACTGTAAATCTTTGTGCTCCTTGGTCGGGCGGGGCCGACTCGGCAGCGCGCCGGACCTAGACCAGCAGCCCAAAACGCTGTGTTTCCGGCGGGTTGGAGATTCGGTTAATCCGAATGCGAGAGGCGGGCGTAGGGCTACGAGAAGGAGAGACTCATCATGTTTTCGACCGCCCATCAATTCACCCGGAGTCACGTTTTCGTGTGGTTCCTCTCGATTGGCGCACTCGCGCCCATGTCTCTAGGCATGATCGCTGTTGGCTGCTCGGGTGACACGGCGAGCTCGGTAGTCGTCGACAGCGACGAGTACCTCGACGCGCTGCCAGACTATCCCGAGCCTGAACCCGCTTACGACCGGGCCTTGGATGGCTCGAGCTTCGAGTACGGCGACGAGCAGGTTTGCAGCAGCACCTCGTACGAGATCGGTGACGCTCCGAAAGAAGTCATCATGTTCAACACCGATCCACAGGTGTTTTGGCCCGGTGCGCTCATACAGGGCGACAGCTACGAGTCCGGAAGCCCGCTACTCATTCCACTGCCGAATCGAGCGCCGCTCAACCTCAGCATCCAGGGCCTGTACTCGGACCAGAGCTCGGCGTTCGACGTTCCCGCGATACAAAGCGAAGTGAGCCAGGCCGTGCAGTCGCTGCTCGCGGAGGCGGTACATGAGTCGACCCCGACGACGCAGAGTGTCTTCTTCAACCAGAAAGAGGCCTACAGCTTCGAGCAGGCCGCGCTCAAGCTTGGCTTCTCCGCACGGTATCTCGGCACCCGGGTGAAGGGTTCGCTCAGCTACAAGACCAACAGCGAGCAAAACACGATCGTCGCAAACGCGACAATCCGGACGTTCACGGTTTCGGTGGACCAACCCCCAACGCCGAGCGCATTCTTCGAAGGGTTGAGCGAGGCCGAGCTCAGTGAGCAAGTCGAGCTCGGAAGGCTCAGCGAGAAGAACCTGCCGGTCTACGTAGCGAGTGTGACCTACGGACAGATCATGATGTTCTCGGCGACCTCGAGCGCATCGATGCGGGACCTCCGGGGCGCTCTTTCGGCGAGCTTCAGCAGCTTTGCGGGTGGCGCATCGGGCAGTCTGAGCGAGGCCCAGCAGAAGATTCTAAAGGGCTCCGAGATCACGGTGGTGACGCTCGGCGGCAGCGAGCAGGGAGTGGCCGACATGATCCTCAACGGAAACCCCGCCAACTTCTTCAAGGACACGACGGTCGCCACTTCCTCGGTCCCGATCGGCTACACGCTCAAGGACCTCCGAGGCAATGTGGTGAAAGTCGGGGAGAGCAGCGAGTACGACCTGACGACTTGCCAACCCAACGGTTTCGCAAATTTCTACGTGACCAACCAGGGCAGTGGATCCGGTGATGGCTCCGTCACCGCGTACTACGCCGACGGTTCGGAGGCAGAGTTGGCCAAAGAGATCACCGGGCTCGATCGGCCTAGCAGCATTGCCTACAACGCCCTCGACGATGTCGTGCACGTTCTCTCGAACGACGACGGCTGGCCCTACGTGAAGACCTACGAGGCAAACGGAGTCCCTCTCGAAGCTTCTGACTTCAGCGTGCTCCGCGGTTCGCGGGGCATCACCTACGACCCGAATCATGCGCGCATCTACGCAGTGGGCAATTTGAGCGGAGAGCTCACGGGCCGGGTCATGGAAGCCTACAATCCCAATGGTGATCCACTTCGGATCGGTTTCTGGACTGACGCAGGATCGCCCGGCATCCCAAGCGCCCATGCAGCCGCCTACGACACGAAGAGAAACCGAATCTATGTCGCGATCGAGCCGACGCTCTACTGTGCCCCTTCGGGGCCGAACTGCGGCGCTCCTGGCGCGGTCGCAGCCTTCGATTTCCAAGGGAACGAAATCGACTTGTCGGGAGGCTTCGAGGGTCTCAGTTCTCCGCGCGGCATTGCGTACGACCCGCACGCGGATCGAATCTACGTGAGCGACTACTCGACCGGCGTCGTGAAGGTGTTCGACGCGGAGGGCAATGAAATTCAGCTTCCGAATCCGATCGAAGACCTCGCGGGTCCAGTGGGCCTCCACTTCGACACCACCTACAACCGTCTCTACGTGGTGAGCAAGAACAGCAGCGTCGTCATGGTGTACGAGCCGGACGGCACCCTGGCCCAGGGCTTGGCCGTCCCCGCGTTTCCGAAGCTCAACCAGCCGACCTCGATCGTGTATCGGCCTTTCTAGACGCCCGCTCGGATCGAATCCCGTTGCTCAAGAGCCACTCCATCGGACATGATTCCCCACGATGTCGCGCGCACAGACCGACGCGCATGCCCCAACGACCGGGAATGAGTCGGGGCGAATGCGGTGAACCAGACGTCCTACATGTCGGTCCGGTGGGTGGCTGTGCTCTCGATCGCGGTCGCCTTCGCTTCGGGCTGTGACGCACTTGCCGACCTCGCGGAACAACTCACCGATGCGGTCCTCGACCAGGAGCCCGAACCGGCCCCTCCCGCAGAGGCGGAGCCAATCGAGGCTGAACCCGAGCTACCGGAGAAGCCTGCGAGCTCGACCGCACGCTCCGAAACGGAGGTGATCAGTTTTCGGAGCATCCTCGAAGACAGGCAGATGTCGCGAAAAGAGCGAATCCGCGCATTCGAGAACCTCGATCCCGCCGCGCTGCAGAAACCCGTGGCCGGCAGCAATGTAACGGGCGCCCCGCAGGTGCATTCAGGCGATAGGAGGGCGTCCAAGCGCAAGCCAGCCGACTGGGAGATCGAGGCCGAGAGACGGCGCGTCCCTGTGCTCATGTACTCGACCGCCTGGTGCGGCGTCTGCAAGCGCGCACGGGCCTACTTCGAGAAGAACAGAATCGCTTTCGAAGAGCGGGACGTGGACAAGGACGCAACAGCCCGCGTCGAGTACTTGCAGCTCAACCCGAGGCGGAGCGTCCCGACGATCAAGATCGGCGACGAAGTGATCGTTGGATTCAGTCCCGGATCCGTCGAACGGGCGCTCAACGCAGCCGCATTGGCTCGACTCAACTAGGCGCAATGGCCTGTGAACTATGATGCTAGGGTCCGTCCATCGTGGCGTGGATGTATCTCTTGGCTGCCGGCTTTTTCGAGTGGGGCTGGCCGGTTGGACTGAAGCTCGGAATGACCGAATCGGGCATTCGATGGGCCTGGATCGCGTTCGCGATCGCTTGCATGGGAGCGAGCGGGGGCTTTCTCTTCGTGGCCCAGAAGACAATCCCGATGGGAACAGCATACGCGGTCTGGACTGGCATCGGCGCGGTCGGGGCTTTTGTCCTAGGACTCACCTTCTTCGGCGAAGCGGCAACGCTCGCTCGCTTCTTCTTCGTAGGCCTGATCGTCGCCGGAATCGTTGGGCTCAAGCTCTCGTCGTGAGCTCGTCGCGAATCGATTTCAGGGATTGCTTCAGCCAGGCCCTGAAGAGCGGCATGATGGGCAGCGCGAGGGGATAGGCCAACGGAGACTTGAGCTCGAACTCGTAGCCCCAGTCGATCTGCGTTCCGCCCTGCACCTCGCTGAACTTCCAGGTGCCCGTGCCGTTCCGGACGAGAAACGCGAAAGGCCCCTTGAGACCGTCGGTCCATCGATAGCTGTGAAGCGTCGAAGGAGCGTATTCGAGGATCACCTCGTCCAACTCACTGCCGTCGGTCAAACGGATACGCCGACGGCCTCCCTCCTCGAGCGAATGCCCCTCGAAGAACTCGGCCGATTGCACGCCGGCCACCGGCCCGAGCTTCCCAAGGTGGCGCTCGAAGGTGTCGTTGCGGCACGAAAACTCGAACACCTCGTCTCGAGACCCAGGCGCGACAATGGATGCTGACGTCGAAATCTTCATGATCTTTGGGCAAGCTACCACAACGTCGGGCGCGGCGAGTATCGCCGAGCGCGGCAACGAAGTCCGAGCCGCAACGGATTAAAAGAAAGAAGCCCCGCTTCTTTCGAAACGAGGCTTCATAATTCCGGCGGCGTCCTACTCTCCCACAGGGCTGCCCCTGCAGTACCATCGGCTCTGATAGGCTTAACTTCCGAGTTCGGGATGGGATCGGGTGTGACCCTACCGACATTGCCACCGAATCCGTAGAAAGTTTC
>JBLYYU010000252.1:0-9301 GCA_048550275.1 Polyangiales bacterium | reverse complement strand
GCCATGGGTCATCGGAGAACGGCACGCGACGCACGTGCTCGCGATTGGGGCCCGCTCGGCCGTTTCCATAAGGCTCCATACGTCTTGCCTCCCGCCCAATCGCGGTGCTGCGCATCGCGAGCCGTTCTCCTATGTACATGGAGACAGGGCATTTGGCTCTGTTGACGGAGACGGGCGGGGCCGGGGCGCTGTCACACTCGTAGACACAGTGCCGCGCAGGGAGGATTACGGGTGGGGGTAGGCGCTCGTGTGGGGGCGGTGGGGCGGGACAAACAGGCGCCGAAGGCGTCCGAGCGGGCGGTGCAACCAAGACTGGCCAGGTCTCGGTCCTGCAGCCACCCCTCACCCGCGGCCGCCAGCGTCCGTCACACAGTCGCCCGTTGTGCGCCACGCTCGCACCCACACACGCGCTAGCCTTGGCGCGCCAGCTTGCGCCAGCGCGGCCAAAGGAAAGCGACGAGCAGCAGCACTGGAATGGCGAGTAGTTGTGAGGTGCTGAGGCCCAGGAGCTCCCCGCGCTCGTCGGCCCGCCAGTACTCGAGGACGAAGCGCAGAATCGCGTATGACCCGATGAACGCGACGATCAACTGGCCGTCGAAGCGCTTTCTGGGACGGAGCCAGAACAGCAGGGCGACGGTGATCAAAAGGCAGCCGAGCGCCTCGTAGAGCTGCGTCGGATGGACCGGGAGTGAGGCCAGGTGCGGGCCTTCGAGCGCGCCCTCACGCCATTGGGATTCGCTTGCAGGCGAGAACGGAGGGAAGCTCACGCCGATCGGGTGTTCGGTGTGAACGCCAAAGCAGCAGCCGCCTAGGAAGCAGCCAAGGCGGCCGAAGACCAGGCCGAGCGAGATGCTGATCGCAGCGATGTCCATGCCTCGGTAGAGGGGCACTCCCTCGCGCTTCAAGAACCAGATGCCGAACACCGACGCGGCGAGCAGGCCGCCGTAGTACGTGAGGCCGCCGCGCCAGAACGCGGCCCAGGCGAAGCAATCGCGTTCGGATGGTTGGCAGACGCCCCTCGCTGCGTCCCAGATGGCTTCGGCTCGTTCACATTGCGCGGGTGTGATCTCCCAGGCGACTTTCGTGGGGTCGGTGCAGAGGTGCACGTAGTCCCAGAAGTAGCCGTCTGCGAACACATGCAGCAGGCGCGCTCCCAGTACGCCGAAGATCACGCAGAAAAGGCCGAGGTCGATGAACGTGTCGGGGTCGATCCCGTCGCGCTTGGCGAGCCGGGCGGCAAGCCAGGTCGCGACCGCAAAGCCGATCAACAGAAGCGTGAAGTACGCCGGGATCGGTTCCCCGAAAATCTCCGCGAGCGTCGGGCGCATTCAGGCGGACCCTAACACGCGGCTTCAGGCAGCCGGGGCTTCCTGGCGATGCTGGCGCGCTCGTTTTTCACGCCGGCCGTCCATGAACCCTTCGATCAGAATCAAGATGACTCCGATCGTGATCCAGGCGTCCGCCACGTTGAAGGTCGGATACGCCCACCGGTTGTCGATGTGGAAGCGCACGAAGTCGACCACGTAGCCGAGATTCACACGGTCGACGAAGTTGCCGATCGCCCCTGAAATGATCAAAGGCACACTGATCGCGAAGAGCTTGCCGCCCCGGCCGGCTACGAACATCCATAGCAAGAGCAGGACGGCGCCCGCGGCCGCCACGTAGAAAACGCCTTTGCGAACCGCGCTCGGCATGTCGCGCATGAAGCCGAACGCAGCCCCGCAGTTCTCCGCGTACCGGAATTCGAGGAGGCCTTCGATCAAGACGACCGGCGAGCGCTGGGCACGCTGAGGCTCGATGCGGCCGTACTCATTTGGCTCGCAGACCGGATCCGCGGCGCGCGGGGACGGCTGCGAAAGGCGCTCGAGGGCCCAATGCTTGCTGCCGAGGTCCATCGCGGTGAGGACGCCGGTTGCGACGAGACAGAGGACAATGGCCTTGGCGGAGCGCGAAACTGGAGTCACGGCCGGCGACTGTAACAGTTGGATTTCTTGGGTCAAATCGACCCAGGTTCGAATGAAACGCCGCAATTACGAACATTTACAAATCTGTGACACAAACGGCCTTGTGCGTGTGTCACATCGTGTTACATGTGACTCATGGGCGAGGGAGACCAGAAGAAGGGCCGTCGGGACGCCAAGAAAGAGCGGGTTCTCCACACTCGCGTGCCGGCCGTCCTCGAGCAGGAGCTCAAGCGGGTGGCCAACGCCTGGCGGGTTCCAGTTTCGAACGTCGTTCGCGCCCTGCTGGAAGACGCGCTCGATACCATCGACGTCGTGGGGGCCAAGGCGGAGGGGGAGCTCCGGGGCGTGGCGGAGCTCCTCGCATCTGAGCGGCACCGGTTCCGCCGGAAATCCGCCGAGCAGCTCGGGAAGATACCCGGCACCCAAGAATCCGTTGAGGCGACGGGGTCGGTCGAAGCAGTTGGCGCCGAGCTCCTTTCCCCAGATCCGCTCGACGGCGCGATCGGCGTCACGCCGATCAACTTGGTCCACGACGCCGTCTGCGGCGTGACGGGTGAGACGCTTCCCGCAGGTTCCGAGGCCTTCGTCGTCGTTTTCGACGATCCAAGCCGCAAACTGATCACAGGCAGGGACGCCCTGCCTCGACCATCGACATCCAACGAGGAGAAAGCCGATGACTGAAGAACAAACTGTCCAATCCGCAATCGAAGACAACGTCAACGCTGCCGTCGACCAGGTCAGCAAGACAGCCGACGAAGTTGTGACGCTGGGCCGCCGAGTCGCCGGAATGTGGCTGGGCGTGACCCGGGCTGCGATCGACGCGGCCGCAGCCACGCTCACGTCGACATCCGAAGTGGTGAGCGCTCTGGCCGAATCGATGGGCGAGCTCGCCGATCGGGTCGAGGGCTCCGCCAAGAAGGCCTGAGCTCATGCCGACGGGTTGGTGGAATCGGCCTGCCACCACCACCGCTCTGCCGGCCCGTCGGCTGTCCTATCTTCTCCGCGGAGCGTCCATCGGTCCGTGAGAGAGCCGACGCCCTTCCCGCAGATGCCGGAAGGCGTTGATGCCCCAGCGAGTCAGGAAATACAAGGGAATCGCGACGAGCAGCCCGCAGACCAGGGCGCCCATCCACAGCTCTCCGCCGGTACCCGCCAGGAGTCGTCCCGCGTCGACCCAGAACTCCCGTTCGAGCAGACGTTCGACGCCGCCGTCCTTGAGGGCTCGTCCGGTGTTTCCGAGCCAGGTCTTGATGGTCGCCCTTGTGACCTCTTTTTCAGGATGTAGGACCGCAGCGCCGATCGACCAGGTCGTGTAGTAGAGCGGCACCGCCGTGAAGGGGTTGCTGATGAACAGGATCGGGATGCCCGAAATCTTGTTCGCACCCAGCAGTGCCGCCACGGGCAAATACAGGACGATCTGGAGCCCGAGGGTAGGAGTGAATGCGATCATCGCACCGATGAAGACGCCCCAGGCGATCCGGTGCGGGGTGTCATCGAGGTGCAGGATGTTGTGGAAGACGATCTGCTGAAGACGCCGTCCAAGGTCTCGGAGATTCATTTGGGCGCACCCCACCCTCCGCCACCGGGCGTTTCGATTCGCAGCACGTCGCCGGCCGACACCTTCGCCGTGACGCGATGAGCAAGTGACTTGCCGTTGAGTAGATTCATTCCCCGAGCGCCTGGATCGCCGCCGCGCATACCATAGGGCGGCACGGAACGCCGCTCGGAGAGTACCGAAACCCGCATTGGAGCAAGGAATTCCAGCTCGCGAATCAAGCCGTCCCCGCCTCGCTGGGCACCCCTGCCGCCGGAACCAACACGGACCGAGAAACGCCGGATCCGAATGGGAAACCGGGTTTCGAGGACCTCGGCGTCCGTACATTTGGAGTTGGTCATGTGGGTGTGAACAGCAGACGCACCGTCCCGTCGTGCCGTCGCGCCTGCCCCGCCGCCGAGCGTTTCGTAGTAGGCGAAGTGATCGTCGCCGAAGGTGATGTTGTTCATCGTCCCCTGGCTAGCGGCTGCCAGGCCCAAAGCACCGAGGAGCACGTCGACGATGCGCTGTGAGGTCTCGACATTGCCGGCGGCGACCGCGCGTTCCGGCCCTGGACAAAGAAGGGAGCCCTCCGGGATGCGGACATCGACTGGGCGAAGACAGCCGCTGTTGAGTGGGATCGGCTTCCCGACCAGAACCCGGAGCACGTAGAGGACCGCGGCCATGGTGACCGCCCGCGGCGCGTTCAGGTTGTTGTCGAGAGCGGCGTCCGTACCGGCGAAGTCGATCTCCATGGTTCCGCCACGGACGCCAATTCGGACCGCGATTCGGGCTCCGTCGTCGAGCCTGTCCTCGAACCGGTGCTCGCCGTCCGGGAGCCCTTCGATGGCGTGCGCGGTGAGCTCAGCGGCGTTGTCCTGGATGTGTTGCATGTACGCCGCGACGACGTCGACGCCGTAGCGGGCGAGGAGCTCGCCCAGAAGCTGCATGCCTTTTTCGTTCGCGGCGATTTGCGCCTGGATGTCGGCCAGATTCTCATCGGGATTGCGTGCAGGATACGGGCCGCCGTTCAAGGCCTCTCGGAGGATCCCTTCGCGGAAGACGCCCGCTTTCACGATTTCCAAGCTCCTCAAGACCACACCTTCCTCCACGAGCCGAGTCGACGAAGGTGGCATCGAGCCTGGGGTGAGCCCGCCGACGTCCGCGTGATGTCCGCGAGAGGCGACTACGAAACGGAGCGCACCCTCGGTGTCGTGAACCGGCGTGACGACCGTGATGTCCGGAAGATGTGAGCCGCCCGCGGAGGGGTCGTTGGTGACGAACACCGAGCCCGGCCGTGGGTCTGGATGCGCATTCAGAACCGCACGAACGGACTCGCCCATCGCGCCTAGGTGCACCGGGATGTGCGGTGCGTTGGCGACGAGGCCGCCCTCCCCGTCGAACACCGCGCAGGAGAAGTCGAGACGATCGCGGATGTTGGTGCTCATCGCCGTGCGCTGCAGCACGACTCCCATCTGCTCGGCGATCGACTTGAACTGGTTGTTGAATACCTCGAGCAGGACCGGGTCGGCTTTCGTGGCCGCGCATTGTTGCGCGCTCGACTCTTCGCGGTCTCGCACGATGAGATAGTCCTTCCGATTCCGTACGGCGACGAAGCCGGTGTCCAAGACGACTGTGCCGGTGGAGTCCAGCACCAGTGCGGGGCCCTCAATCTCCGTGTTGATGGGAAAGCTCTCCCTCAAGTACACCGGCGCTT
Source organism: Polyangiales bacterium (assembly GCA_048550275.1). Classification (GTDB taxonomy): domain Bacteria; phylum Myxococcota_A; class Polyangia; order Polyangiales; family Houyiibacteriaceae; genus SG8-38. The sequence continues at coordinate 4,086 of JBLYYU010000252.1, read as the reverse complement.
CCACGAGCGCTCCGCCAGACCACAGCCGTGTGCTTCGGACCGGCCCAGGCGCCTCCGACACGGCAGGAGGGAGCTCGGGCTTTGCGCTCCGGAGCTCGACGCTGACGCGAAGCGTGGTGGCTTCGATCCGGTGGCCCGGCCGTGCATAGCCAAACTCGCGCCGATGTGATTCCTCGAAAGTTGCGCGCATCGTATTGGCTCGATCGACGTCTACCGGAAGCGTCGCCTCCGTTCCGCGATAGCGAAGCGAGACTTGGCGTCGAACGGACCACTGCGCGTTTGCGCCGGCGTCGGGTTCGAGCGCGGCCCGTCCCAATGCTTCGAGCTCGGCATAGACGCTCTCCCAGGTGTCCGGGAGGTCTTCGTCGATCGTCACCCTGCCGGCATCCCGTTCGCCGTGCCATTCGAAATTCGCGACACCCATGCCGAAGGCGGAGAGCGCGCCGGCGTACGGATGGAACGCGAGCTCTCGAATCCCCAGGCGCCGCGCGATGAGGCAGGCATACTGCCCTCCCGCTCCCCCAAACACGACCATTCCGTGGGTGCGCACGTCGTGCCCTCGACCGACGGAGACCTTTTGAATCGCAGCCGCCATGTTCTCGACCGCGACACGGAGAAAGCCTTCAGCCACGTCGGTCGGGCTCCGTTCGATGCCGCCCGAACGCAGCGTGCCTACGATCTCGTCGAGCTTGCGGCGGGGTGCATTTCGATCGAGCTCAAAGGGGAAGCGATCCTCCGCGACGCGCCCGAGGCACAAGGCCGCATCTGTCAGCGTGAGCTCCGTGGCCCCCGCGTTTCCGTAACAGAGCGGACCAGGGTCCGCGCCCGCGCTTTGCGGCCCGACGGTCATGCGCTTTCCTTCGAGCCGGCAGATCGATCCGCCTCCGGCTGCGACGGTGTGAAGCTCGATCATCGGCGCACGAACTCGGACGCCGGCGATCTGGCTCTCGAACACACGCGACATCTCGCCCGCGTAGCGCGAGACGTCTGTCGATGTGCCACCCATGTCGAAACCGATGACCTCCGCGAGGCCCAGCTCGCTGGCGACGGCGGCGGTCGCGACGACCCCGGCGGCAGGACCCGAGAGCACGGCGTTGCGCCCGATGAAGCGCGACGCGTCCACCAGGCCACCGTTGCTTTGCATCATGCGAAGTCGCCCGGCGCCCAGTTCTCGCTCGAGCTCGAGCATGTACTCGGTCAGCAGCGGTGTGAGGTACGCGTTGGCGACCGTCGTATCCGCGCGTCCGAGCAAGCCGAGCTCGTTCGAGACCTGATGGGACACCGAGATGTGCTCAAAACCCACGTCGCGGGCGATCGCGGCGATCCGGTTTTCGAGGGCCCCGTCTCGATACGCATGGATCAGACAAACGGCGACGGCGCGGGCGCCAGCATCCCGGGCGGCCTCGAGCGCCAAGCGCACGGCCGCCGGGTCGAGCGCTTCGAGCATCGAACCGTCGCTTGCCATACGCGCGCCGACCTCGACGACCGAGTCGGGAAGCGGAGTGGGTTTGTCGATCTCGAGCGCGAACAGATCGGGCCTGGTCTGGTCGCCGATGCGGATCAGGTCCCCGAGCCCCTCGTCCGATACGAGGACCGTGGGACGCCCGCCGCGCTCGAGCAGCGCGTTAGTTGCGAGGGTCGTTCCCATCCTGACCTCGGCCGGGGGGATCGGGTCAGACGGGCCGAGCCCCAAGAGTGCCCGGATTCCCTGAATCGGGGCCTGATCCGAGGACGGGACCTTGGTGACATGGATGGCGCCTGTGTCGCGATCGCGGTGGATGCAGTCCGTGAACGTGCCCCCGCGGTCGATCCAGAACTGGTGCCGTGGACTGGGCTTGGCCATCGAGACCTGCATCGAAGCACGGCCCAAGATGCGGTCAAGAGAGGCCTGGCGATCTCGATCTAAACGTGCAGAAATCGCCCCAATAGCTTACAAAGGAGTCAGAAATGAGCCCCGCCGAGCCAACCTTGTGAATTTTTCTGGTTTTCAAATGAGTTTCCTGGACTTATACAGGCCAGCGAGTCAAGGAACCTGAGGACGATGGACACGGAAGAATTCACTGTCTCGTCCGTGATACCCGCGAGCCCAAATCGTATTTATTCCGCATGGATGGACGAGCGCCATCACTCCGCCTTTACGGGGACGCGGGCTACGGTGGACCCCTGGGTAGGCGGCCGAGTCGTTGCCGATGATGGCTTCATCGATGCGACCCAAGTCTATTTGGTGACCGGCAGCCGGATCGCGATGACCTGGCGGACCCGGGATTTTCCCAAGGGAGCCAACGACTCGCAGGTCGACATCACGTTCTCGCCGGTGGCCGGCGGAACGAAGATCGAGGTGAGCCACAGCAAGATACCCAAGGGCCTCGGGCAGGCCTGCGAGAAGATCTGGAAAGACCTGTATCTCAACCCGATGGCGAAGTATTTCGGCGAACCGGATGCGATGCGTGCCGCCTACAAGGCGGCCAAGAAAGCCGGGAACCTTCCGCTTTCGGGCATCAAGGCGAGCCGACCGGGCCCGCGTCGCCCTTTCGTTCCTCCGCCCCAGCTTCCTGTCGAAGAGCCTGACGAGGACGACGAAGAGGAGAAGCCGAAGAAGACCCGCAAGCGGGTCGAGACCAAAACGATCGATCTTCGGGAGCTTGCTCGCGCCCAGGCGCAGGCGCGGAAGCTGGCGGCGCAGAAGAAGGCCGAGACAAAGAAGAAGGCCGAAGCCGCTCGTCGCAAGGCGGAGGCCGTCCGCAAGAATGCCGAAGCCAAGAAGAAGGCCGAGGCGTTGCGGCTGAAGAAGGCGGAAGACCGGCGACAGGCTGCCGAGAAGAAAAAAGTCGCGCTCGAAAAGAAGAGGCTGGCCGCCAAGAAGAAGGCGGAGGCCAAGAAGAAGGCAGACGAGATCAAGCGCAAGAAGGCTGCTGCGAAGAAGAAGGTGGCCGACAAGAAGAAAGTCGCTGCGAAGAAGAAGGCGGCTGCGAAGAAGAAGGCGGCTGCGAAGAAGGCGGCGGCGAAGAAGAAGGCGGCAGCGAAGAAGAAAGCTGCGGCCAAGAAGCGAGGCGCCACGACGCGCAAGCGTCCGACGAAGAAGCGAGCCGCGCCGAAACGCAAGGCAGGGACGAAGAAACGTTCGACGAAGAAGAAGGCCGCCTCGAAGAAGCGAGCCGCGCCGAAACGCAAGGCAGCGACGAAAAAGCGCCCGACGAAGAAGAAGGCTGCCTCGAAGAAACGAGCCGCGCCGAAACGCAAGGCAGCGACGAAGAAGCGCCCAACGAAAAAGAAGGCAGCGCCGAAAAAGCGGACGGCGGCCAAGCGAAAGCCTGCCCCGAAGAAGCGCGCAACGAAGAAGAAAGCGCCCGCCAAGAAGGCCAAGCGGCGCTCTTCGCGACGCTAGTCGAGCGGCGATTCAGCTTGCCTGCGCAGACCGTCGAAGAGCGAATCGAGGGACCGGTGCTCTCGAGCTAGTTCGATGATGCTGATCTCTTCGAGCTCGCTGTCGTCCAAGTCGGACGCGAGCCAGATCTGCATGGCCTCGAGCGCCGGGATCATGCCGATGCTGCGTCCCGGCAAAGCGAGCGCCGCGGTCGAGACTTTCGCATCGCGCAACGCGTCTCGGATCAGACCGCAGGCCTTGGCCGCGATGTTGGCGTCGAACGCCGCGCTGTCGCCTAGCCCGACCAACAAGAGCGCCTCGGATTTCAGCTTCTCCAGCGCCGTCAGCAGAGCCTTTTCGCCGAACGCGCCATCGATGTAGCCGGCCATCAGCTTTCGCGAGAGCGCTCCGCAGAGGCGCCAGTCGATGAGTCCGGCGGCGCCGTTGAGGGGTCGCTCGTCGGAAAAGAATGGAAGGACGACGATCTCGGTCTGGAGCTCGTCCAAGCTCTGTGGTGCCGAGGAAACGAAGTCGTACTTGATCACGACTTTCCTAGCTCGGTCGCGATTCGGTCGAGCACACCGTTCACGAAGGAGCCGCTGCCTTCCGAGCCGAATCGCTTGGCGAGCTCGACCGCCTCGTTGAGGGTCACCCGCTTGGGGATGTCGTTCATTTCGCGCAGCTCTACGATGGCCACGCGCAACACGTTCCGATCGACTATC
>JBLYYU010000251.1:0-3022 GCA_048550275.1 Polyangiales bacterium | reverse complement strand
GAACCATCAAGTGGTCTTGAAGCGTGGGGTCGGCGGCTTTCGCTTTTTCGAAGTGCGCGAACGCCTCCGGATTGCGCTCGAGAATTTCCGCGACCGAACCGACCGCCTCTACCTCGCCGTTTTCGTCGTTCTTCCAAATGGGAAGCGGGGTCCCCCAGAAGCGCTCCCGTGAAAGCGCCCAGTCGACGTTGCCTTCGAGGAACTGCCCCATGCGGCCGTTCTTGATGTGCTCCGGCTCCCAGTGGACTTCCTTGTTGTTCTCTTTGACTCGGCCGATCTCCTGGGTGGTCCGAATGAACCAGGAGCGACGCGCGTATTGAACGAGCGGGTCATCCATGGCGCGCCAGCAGAACGGGTAGTCGTGGCGGTAGACCTCTTCCTTGAAGAGGATTTCACGCGAGCGGAGGTTCCGAATGACGTCGCGGTCGGCTTCCTTACAGAAACGCCCGGCGAAATCGGTCACCTCATCTGGGAAGGTCCCGTCGGGCTTCAACAACTGCAAGAAACCCATCCCCTTTTCCTTGCAGACGCGAAAGTCGTCCTCGCCGAACGCCGGCGCGAGGTGAACCAGACCTGAGCCGCTGTCGAGCGAGACGAAATCGGCGTCGACGACCTGCCAGGCCGGACCGCCAACTGGCTCAGCATACCGAAACGGCGGCTCGTAGCTCAGCCCGACGAGCTCGGAGCCTTTCCGGGTCGCGACGACGAGGGCCTCCTCGCCGAGGACTTTGCCGACGAGGGCTTCGGCCAGCACCAGACGCTCGCCATCCTCGAGCTCGACGGTTGCGTAGTCGGTCTTGGCATCGACGGCGAGCGCGATGTTCGACGGAAGCGTCCAGGGAGTTGTCGTCCAAGCCAGGAAGGAGGTCCGCTCTTCGCCAACGACCGGGAAGCGAATCATCACCGACGGGTCGTCGATGACCTTGTACCCCTGACCCACCTCGCCCGCGGAAAGCGCTGTGCCGCCCTGCGGCCACCACCAGACGACTTTGTAGCCCTGGTAGAGAAGCCCCTTCTTGAACATCTCCGAAAGCGCCCACCAGACGCTTTCCACGTACGACTTGTGAAACGTCACATACGCAGAATCGAAATCGACCCAGAAGCCAATCCGCTCGGTCATCTTCTGCCACTCGCCGATGTACTTGAACACCGAATCGATGCACTGGCGGCTGAAGGCCTCTACGCCGTACTCCTGAATCGCCTCTCGCCCGCTGATGCCGAGCGTCTTCTCGACCTCCACCTCGACCGGCAACCCATGGGTGTCCCAGCCGGCGCGACGCGGCACGTAGTAGCCGCACATCGACCGGTAGCGGAGGAAGACGTCCTTCATCACACGGGTCAGCACGTGTCCGGGGTGGGGCATCCCGTTGGCCGTGGGGGGGCCTTCGTAGAAGACGAACGGCTCTTTCGCTTCGCCCCCCTCGAGGGTCTTTTCGAAAATGCGGGTGCTCTCCCAAAACGCGAGCTGGGTCGCATCGAGCTCTGGGAACGAAACCTGCGGGGAGACGGGGTCGAACATGGCCCCGCGGCATACCACGCCAAGCCGCGATTTCCACCGGGGCTCGCTGGTTTGAGCCTGGGCAGGGTGCCTGTTAGACCCCGTCCATGGCTGAGTTGATCGACGGGAAGGCGCTTGCCAAAGAGGTGAGGGCCGAGGTCAAGGTGAGGGCGGAAGCCTTCAGAGCAACCCACAATCGTGCTCCGGGGTTGGACGTGATCCTGGTGGGGGATGATCCCGCGTCACAGGTCTACGTTCGGAACAAGGAGCGCGCTGCCGCCAAGTGCGGAATCGAAGGGCGCGTTCATCGGCTTCCCGAGGCGACCTCAGAGGCCGATCTGCTGGCCCTGATCTTCGAGCTCAACGGTGACGACCACATCGACGGCATCCTCGTGCAGCTCCCTCTGCCGGATCATTTGCACGATCAGACCATCGTCGACGCGATCGACCCGGCCAAGGACGTCGACGGCCTGCACCCGTTCAACTCGGGTCTCCTGGTCGTCGGCCGCAAAGGCCTTCGCCCCTGCACGCCGAGCGGCTGCATGCGCATGCTCGAACACGTCGGCTGCGACCCGAAGGGCAAACGCGCCCTGGTCCTCGGACGCAGCACGCTAGTGGGAAAGCCTATCGCGCTGATGCTCCTCGAGAAGCACGCAACCGTCACGATCGCACATTCCCGCACCGAGAACCTCGACGAACGAGTTCGAGAATCCGACATCGTGGTCGCCGCCGTAGGGCGAGCGAACCTGGTCAAGGGCGACTGGATCAAAGAGGGCGCGGTCGTCATCGACGTCGGCATCAACCGCCTGGACGACGGCACACTGACCGGTGACGTGGACTTCGACGGCGCCAGCAAACGCGCTTCCCACATCACCCCAGTCCCCGGCGGCGTAGGGCCGATGACCATCGCCATGTTGCTGAGCAACACGGTGGACGCGGCTGGGTCGAGGATTATGTGAGCGGCTGGCGCTGTGGCCGGCGCTGGCTGCCGCGGATGTGGTTGGGGGGGTGGCTGCAGGAACCGGGGCCTGGTCAGTCTTAGTTACACCACCCGCTCGGACGCCTTCGGCGGCTGTGTCGCTGGACGTCTGCGAAATGAGCTCTGGCTGCCGCGGATGTGGTGCGAGGTGGCTGCAGGAACCGAGGCCTGGTCAGTCTTAGTTACACCGCCCGCCCACCCCCACCCGTAATCCTCCCTCCGCGCCATTCGCTTCGCTCCGGCTTGGCGGCGCACTTGCGCCGGGCTTCGCCGTTCCGGCTCGCGCTGCCGCCTGCTGTCTTATGCAGGGTTGAAGGATGGGCCGGTGGCGCTGGGCGCTGTGTCTCCGAGTGTGACAGCGCCCCAGCGCCGCCCGCCTCCGTCCACAGAGCCAAACGCCCTATCTCCATGAACATAGGAGAACGGCTCGCGATGCGCGGCACAGCGATTGGGCGGGAGGCTAGACGTAGAGAGCCATATGGATCGGCCGAGCGGGCCCCGATCGCGAGCACGTGCGTCGCGTGCCGTTCTCCGATGACACATGG
>JBLYYU010000250.1:0-6959 GCA_048550275.1 Polyangiales bacterium | reverse complement strand
CCTGAATGGCGATCCAACTGCTCTCCGGAGCCACTTGTCAGTGACCAAATAATGACCAGAGCCCAGTGCAATCAGGGGGATTCCAGGGTGTTGCAGGGTACTCGAGTGAGAGCGCGAGAGCCGTGATTCACAAGGCGATACGCGGGAAAACCGAGTGTCCGCGTAGGGTTAGCGTATCGCTGACAGCAGTTTTCGATTCCCACCGCCTCCACCAAACAAGCGCAATGATTGCTGCGGGTTAGCGTTCGGCCTCTTGTGACAAATGTCACAAGTGGTCCCGCTAGCCGGCCGAACTCAACTCTGCCGTCGCGTCCTGCCTACCCAGGGCCGCTCCATTGACATCACGCATTATCACTATAAAATGGGTTATGAAAGGTGTGATTTCGATGCAATTCGAGTCCTACATTGACGATCGTTTGTTTTCGCCCTCCAAGATCGCGGAAGCGTTGAGGACCACCAAGGCAGAGATTTCAGAGACTTTGGGGCTCGCATCCGATGCGCTCACGCGGCGTCAGCGGATGGAGGCTGCGAAGACGCAGACCCGGCTCCGGGAGATGCTCGAGATTCTCAACCGCGTGGAGTCCGTGACGGGATCGCTCTTGGGCGCGTACGCATGGTTTCGCTCCGAGCCTCTCCCGGGCTTTGGTGGGCAAACCCCCGACCAACTCGTGCGCGCCGGCCAGGCGCGTCAGGTTCACGCCTACCTGGATCGGGTGACGGCGGGTGGCTACGCGTAAGCGAGGGATCCGGTTCAAAGGCGCGGTCTATCGCGCTCACAATCCAGAATGGTCTTGGGACCCGCTTTCGGGAGCCGGCGCCCGACTTCACGGCGGACGCTTCAATCGCCGAGGTCTTTCCGCTCTCTACACCTCGCTCGACGTTCTCGTGGCAGTTCGCGAAGCCAGCCCGCTCGGGACTCCGTTTCATCCCGTGACGCTCTGCCAGTATCGGGTCGATTGCGAGGACCTCTTAGATACCCGCGACCGCAAAGCGATGAAACGTGAGCGGATCACTCAGGGCGAGCTCGAGTGTCCTTCTTGGAACCAGGAGATGCTCGAGGGCAAGGTGCCTGCGTCCCAGCAGCTTTCGGATCGCCTTCTGGCCAAAGGCTACGCCGGAATGCTGGTCCGCAGCTTCGTTCATGGTGCTGGTTCCGAGGACATCAACTTGGTCCTTTGGAAGTGGACTAAACGCCGACCGCATAAGGTCACCCTTTTCGATCCGGACCACAGACTTCCAAAAGATGCATCCTCGTGGAGGAAGTAGCCGAACGCTAACGCTCACGCCGGAGCGCATCAAACACCGCGAACATCGCGCCCACTTCCGCGAGCTCCCGATTCACATCCGGGATTTGTGACATTGTCATAAGAGTGTCCAGTAACGCGTTTTGCTCGTGTCCTTTGGCCGTGTTCTCTTCGATACCTATCCGCGAAACCGTTTGAGAATCGTCGGAATGGGGTGGGCTCCCGGCTGTTCGATTCCCACCGCCTCCACCGAAAAAGTGCAATGATGGGCAGCTCAAGGTGCACAACGCGCTCCAACGTAATTTCGCAGGCCAACTCCTACGCCACTGGTGTCTGAGCCCATGCCCAAACCCGATCCAGCGAAGATCCAAGCGTTTGTGTCAGCGAAGAAGCTGAATCAATGGCTAAAAGCAAAACATGCCTCCGAAAATGAGCTTTGGATCAAGGTATTCAAAGTGAAGACAGGCAAGCCAAGCGTCAGTTGGACTGAGATCGTCATCGAATCGCTGTGCTGGGGCTGGATCGACGGCGTCAAGAAGTCCATCGATGCCGAAGCCTACCTCCAACGGATCACGCCACGAAGACCTCGAAGCAGTTGGTCCAAGCGGAACCGAGAGCACGCGGAGCGTTTGATCGGCGAGGGTCGAATGCAAGAGCCGGGGCTGGTGCAGGTCCGCGCTGCGAAGGCGGACGGACGCTGGAAGAATGCCTACGCGGCAAGCGAAATGAAGGTGCCCGCGGATTTCCTGGCAGCGGTCGAACGCGAGCCCAAAGCGAAACGATGCTTTGAAACGTTGAACAAGACCAATCGATACGCCATCGCCCACGGACTCGCGTCGGCCAAGCGACCCGAAACCAGACAGAGTCGCTTCGACAAGTTCCTGGACATGCTCATCCGCGGAGAGAAGCCGGACTTCGGGTTCTAACCGCCACCCTTGTCCCGACCAACCGACCGACGTGCGGCCGCCCACGCACGATGTGCGCTCGATGCAGTAACTGCACAGGGACCGCCTGCATTTCGAGGTAATCGCCCCAGGGGGCGCATTTCGTAGGAGGTCGCCCTTGACAGCGGGCAACATGGCGGTCCTTGGTCGGCGCGCCCCGCAGAGAGTGACACTTCCAATCGTGTGAGAAGGCAAGACTTCTCCTGGGAGCTGTCGTGCAGGGCAAGTCTGCGGGTCACACGGCGAGCACCCGCAACGCGCGATCGCCGGGAACGCCGAGTATCTCGACTACTACTACACGTTGTCCGATCGCGCGGCGCCGGACGAGTACGAGAAGACTCTCCCGGAGATCTTCCCTGACGATGCACCCCGCAGCTTCACCTGCTGTCCCGAGATGGGAGGAACCGGCCGTTGGGTGTGGACGACGTTCATGGATTACCAGTGGGACCTCAACTACACGAATCCCGCGGTCTTTCGGGGGGTAATGCGCGTCCTCGCGCCGGGATTGATCTTCAAAATCGAAGCGAAGGGCGGATCCTCACGGTTGGCCTTTCCTGCGACCCGCTGAATCCTTTTGGCCGTCGGCGGACTCTATCCCACGTAGACGATAAGCCAGCCTTTCCGAGTGGACCGGCGGCTCCGATTAGAAACGGAAGGGATGTGAGTTATGTGGAAGAGCTTCGGTATGGTTTCGCTGGTGTCTGTCGCGGTTGCGCTTGCACCATTGTGGGTGAGTGGATGTGGGGGCTCGTCTTCATCTGAACGCGAGAACGTCGAGGTCATCTCCGCGCCGGTTTCTGCTGCCGGTGGCGGCACCTTTTCCGACGCATCCAACCAGGTCACCATCGTGGTTCCTCCGGGCGCCATGAGTGCAGACGCGCTGCTGAAAGTTACGCGTTTGGCATCCTCTTCGACGGTAGCGGACGCCGCCGCGATCAGCAGCGAGTACGAGGTTTCGCTCCTCACTGCGGACGGAGCCCGGGTGACGCTCAGAAAGCCGATCGAGCTCGCGATGGTGGCCAGCCGGGCACCGCAGCACCCGGAGTTGGGAGAGATTGGGCGCTCGAACACAACGGACTGGGAGCGACTCCGAGCGAACTTCTTTCGCGCGTCCGATAAGACCGTGATTGGTCTTCTCGACGACCCGAACGGCGTCTTCCGCGGTCAAGTTCGTAGTCTGAGGGCTGTGAGCGGAGACACTGTCGATTCCGGGAGAGAGCTCTTCATGTATGAGACGTTCGGCAACGAGGATTTCTTCGGGGGCGTGCTCGGGCTCGCCGACCTCTTGAATGAGGTTCCCCCCGCGGCCGCTGTCGGTCTGGGAGCGCAGGTTGATTTGAACCGGGTGCCGGAGGCCATCGTCTCCGTGATGGTCGGTGATGACCTCGACGCGAAGTCTGCAGCGCTCGACAATCCGGCGATCACGCGAGCCCTCATCAAGGCTGGCGCAGTGATTGGAGTCAAGGGTGTGTACGCGACGGAGGATCCAGCAGACGACGTGATGATCTCAGCCGGGCTCACATGTGCCCTTTGTCACGTGACGGTCACGCCGACAGAGTTCACGTTCGATGAGGGCGTCGCCGCACTGCCGATCGGCGAGCCTCGCTTCGATGGTGTGCCGAATAACGCCATGGACGCGGGCGCGATCCTGGCGCTTACGCCATTCGCAGTGGATGCTGGGCAGGACACCGTTGACTTTCTCAACAGCTGGGGTCCGGGTCGATTCGACGTTCGCTCACTTCCTGACAACCCCCTCGACGACGGTGTTCCCAACCCAACGACCTACCCCCCACTCTGGAACTTCGTGGACCTCGAAGAGCAAGGCTACCTCATCGGATGGGATGGCCTGTTTGAGAGCGCCGATGACAGCTTCAACGGGCTCACGAGTATCAGCGAGGCAGCCTACGATCTGATCCTCCACGGCAATGGTGCATTCGGCATGCCCAATGGAAGCCTGCCGCCCGAGCTCAGCATCACGCCCCCGCAGGAACTGGTCGATGCTCTAGTCGCTGCAGAGGAAGGCGCTCCGGGCAACGATGTCGTTCCCGTTCAGAAGCTCATCGACGTGCGAGACTTCATGCGCTCCATGACGAGCCCGGCTCCCGGTGAGTTCGATGAGGCTCGCGCCGAGTCCGGCTTCGAGCTGTTCTTTGGAAACGCGGGATGTGCGGATTGCCATTCGACTCCCGAGCTTACCGGTCCCGGGGTGTTCTCGACGATCACCGAAGAACCACCGGCCGGCGCATTGTCGGACGGAATCCGTGTGCCGGGCCTACGAGGCGTCGGAAGCACGGCCCCCTACTTCCACGACGGCAGTGCGTCTACCCTCGATGATGCGGTGTCCATGCACGGTGCGGTGCGCGAGCTGACGTCGACCGAACAGCGTGATTTGGTCGAGTTTCTGAAGAGCCTGTAGCGGCGTCCTGCAATCAGTCGGTATGGTGGCCGGCGCCACCGGCTTCCCCCACGTGGTGGGGGTCGCCGCCGCCGGCACCGTTGTGGTTGAGGTGGCTTTCCGCACACCGGGGGTTGGGTGAAGACACCGTAGTCGGTGCGGTGGTGCGGCACCGGGAGAGCCACGTACGAGGTTGGACCAGCCGTCTCCAATCGCGGCTCCGCCGCTCGTAGCTCCGCTGCTATCGGTGCGATCATGATGGTGACGCGGAGCACAGTCGCCTTGACGACGTCCCCTGCTATACTGCGCGCGTGAGTCCGTCATCCCCTGTTTCAGAGCCCGCCTCCTCAGCAACGACAGCTGAAGAACGAGCATTGGCGCGCAAGCTGGTGCGACAGTGGGAAGAGGCTCAGGCGATTGCTACCAAATACGCCCTCGATGTGAATGGAGTCTTGAACGTGATTCGGGGTCTGGCTCTAAGCCCGGCCGAGCGCATCGAGCTTGGTCTTAGAGCTGCGGGGCTTCGCGATGTTGCTCACTCCGGGTGAACGTCGCTTCTTGTTGGAGCTTCATCAGCGCGGAATCCGCTACTTGTTGATCGGGGCAAGCGCCGCGAACGCCCAAGGAGCCCGGATTGCGACAGTCGACATGGACCTGTGGTTTGAGGACGCCACGGACCCTCGCATCGCAGAGGCTGCCAAGGCTGCGGGCGGCGTTTGGGTATCAGGAGCATTTGGGATGCGACCACCGCAAATCGGAGGGCTGGCGGACGCAGATCGATTCGATGTCGTCACTCATGCCGATGGCCTGGACTCGTTTGAACGAGAATTCAGTCGAGCCAAGAGCATTGAGATCGACGAGATTGCGCTCAAGGTTCTGCCATTGGAGCGCATCATCGTGAGTAAACGCGCAGCGGGCCGATCGCGAGACTTGGCACAGATTCCGGCGCTTGAAGAAGCCCTCGCGGTTCTCAAAGAGAAGCCGTCGGAAGATCAGTGAGCGTGTCCGGCGAGCAATCGTGCCCCGACAATCATTCTTCGTTCCGTTGCGCCGCCGCAAACAAGGCGTGCAACGCCCAGACGTCCGCAAGCTCTTGCGTCACATCCGGCACGGGTATTTGTGACATTGTCATAAGAATGCCCGGTAACGCGCTTTCTTCGTGTTCTTTGGACGTGTTCTCCTCGATACTTGTCCCCGAAACCGTTCGAGAATCGTCGAAACCGGATGAGCTCCCGGCTGTTCGATTCCCACCGCCTCCACCAAACAAGCGCAGTGATTGCAAACAGTTGGCGTTCGGCCTCTTGTGACAAATGTCATAAATCGTCCCGCTAATCGGTCGGAATCGACTCTCCGGCGGCTTCTTGCACATTTCGCGCGACCCTCGTCGCTTGGCTCTTCAGTCGAGGCAGGGCTGCGATATATCGGGCAGCTGGCCACGCTGAGGAAGTCGCTTTTCGGCGGAGCATTCGCACGACTCATTCTCCTCGGTGCAGTGGACGAGCATGCTATGCTTCAGAAGATGGCCAAGCAGTTCGAGACCGAGGGCGACTGGGCGTGGGGCGTCGCAAAATCCCATCAGGAGCTCGACGAAGCGGACTGGGAGTTTTGGCGCTCCCGAAGTCCCGATGAGCGCCTGGCCGCGACGTTTCAAGCCAGCTTCGATGCCTGGATGCTACATGATGGCAACCGGCTCGACGGCATCGATCTGACGGCGTTTGGGATTCGCAAACTTGGGACCGACGTGGAAGAGCGCCCATAGTTCCCTGAGCCGTGTCCTTCCTGACGAATCCAGACTTCAAGGATCTGCTGACCGCGCTAGAAGGTGCGAAAGCGCAATACCTCGTGGTGGGCGGTCACGCGGTGGGCGTTCACGCTCGGCCTAGGACGACCAAAGATCTCGACATCTGGATCGGGGAGGAGCCGGAGAACCGTCGGCGGGTCGTTGAAGCGCTGCGAATGTTCGGCGCCCCGAAGGCTGTTTGCCGTCATTTGGAACAGGCCGGTCCAGACGACATCGTCTGGTTCGGTAGAGCGCCGAACCGCGTCGACTTCCTTCAGCGATTGCCGGGCGTCACGTTCGAGTCGGCTCTGTCGCGCGCGGCGCGCACCGACGCCTTCGGGCTACCTGTGCCCGTCATCTCGATCGCGGACTTGATTGCCAACAAGCGCGCCGTTGGCCGTGAGCAAGATCTCCGAGATGTGCGTGCTCTTGAACGAGCACAGGAGCGCGAACGGTAGCCTCGAGCCTCCGTTCGACATCTCGCTCCGACGCTAACTCCCTCGGCGGAACGCATCGAACACCGAGAACATCGCGCCGACCTCTGCGAGCTCACGATTCACATCGGGGATTTGTGACATTGTCATAAGAATGTCCGG
>JBLYYU010000249.1:0-9177 GCA_048550275.1 Polyangiales bacterium | reverse complement strand
CCGCCCTCGGCCCCGGTCCCATGGCAGGCCTCGCAGGGAGAAGGATGCGAGAGGTCGATCTCGCGGGCGGCGCCGAACGCGGCTTCGCGAAGGGAGAGCCTCACGTCGGTGCGAATGTCCGCGCCACGCGCCGGGGCGTTCGGGTCGCGCCTGCGTCGACCGAAGCCGCCAAAGCCACCAAAGCCACCGCCGCCGCCGCCGCCGCCAAAGAGGTCACCGAAGATGTCTTGGAACTGGCTGAACACGTCTCCGATGTCGCCGAAGCCCTGCTGGCCGGCGCCCCCTAGGCCCGCGTGCCCGAAGCGATCGTACGTTTGCCGCTTCTGGGGGTCGCTCAAGATCGAATACGCCTCGGCACAGATCTTGAACTCCTCTTCGGCCTCCGGGTTATCCGGGTTGCGATCCGGATGGAACTCGAGCGCCTTCTTTCGATAGGCCTTCTTCAGCTCGACCGTGGTGACTTCACGGGTGACTTCGAGAACTTCGTAGTAGTCAGGCTTCGACATGGGCTCCGGCGGCTGTTTCGCGCGTGCAACATAAGTATGCCGGCCCGGGGGTCAAGGCCGGACGTATACCCTTGGTTTTTCGGGCGTTTGGGCCCGGCTACGAACTCGCTTGCTCCGCGGCGCGGCCGAGGATGTCGCTGACTAGAGCCTCCGGCAGCTCCCCCGAACGCTGAAACGCCCGCATGTGCAGGATCGGCTCGCCGCCCAGATCAGCCGCCGTCCGCCCCCGGATCTCTTGAACGTACTTGCGTGGCTCGAAGGGTACCAAGCTCGACCGCGGCTCTGCGCCGACACGCTCGAGCAGGCCCATCAAGGCCTGAAGTGAGTTCATCTTCATGTAAGGGCAGGTCGCGCAACCGCCCGCCGTCGAGCAGCCCTCGCCGCCGGCAACGCCCGGCATGATCCCGAGCCCGCTCTCGGGGTCCTGGGCAATCGCTTCGCTAGCGACGGGAAAGACAATCTCCGCCGAAATCGCCGCGCCGCCTTCGGAGGCGTAATCCCGAAGCATCGCCTGCACTTGCCGAACGATCGGCGTGATCATTCCGGCTTCGGTCCCGAGGATGAATCGCAGCTCGGCCGGTTCTCCGTGAGCGATCGCCTGGTCGACCTTGCCCAAGATGAAGGCGAGGATGTTCGACGTGGACCCGACGACTCCGTTGCCCTCGCGCTGCGCCTCCAGGCCGAGCTCGAACATCTCGCCGGGCACTTCGAGGTGCGCCGTGACGAACACGTCGGAGTAGTGCTCGCGAACAAGGTCGACGACCTCGCGGCCAAACATGTGATGCACGATGCACGTCCCTTGCTCGAAGAAACGAAAACGAGGCAGAAGCGAGCGAATCGAAGCCTGATCGTGCGCCGGGTGGAGCTGCCGAATTTGCTCGTCTGGCATCTCGGCGAGGCTCGCAAACATCTGCGCGAGGTTATCGCCCATATACGTATCCGGCCCGAACCAGATGTGAACGTCTGGAACCTGCGCAGCCGCTTGAAGCACCGTACGCACCACGTTCGATGAGGTGCAGGTGATAGTGGGAACCAGCGCGTGCGCCTTGGCCTTCGTGACCAGGCTAGTGTTGATGTAGACGACGTGAAGCGAACGAGGGGTCTCGGCGGCGGTCATCAGATACGCGCCGTAGGCCTGGGCCTCGGCGGATTCCGCTAGCGAACAACCGATCGGATCCACGGCTACCCGGTACACCGGAATGTCGGGATACCCCGAGGCGTCGAGCATCGCGCGCACGTTCTCGCTCATGAAGTCGACACCGAGAACGGCGATGGTGCTCACCCCTTGCTCGGCCATGGCGATGGCCCGGTCCGCCATCGCGAGCGAATCCGAAACGTGGATGTGCGGCCAGTCACAGGCCGAGAGCACCCCTTGAAGCTCGGGGTCCATGTAGAAATGGGCCACGATGCCTGCGTTCTTTTCACGAAGAAGCGCACTGAGCTTCCTCACCAGCTCAGGGCTCGGCTTCAGGAACGCGGCCTGAGCCTCGGCAAACGCTCCCTCGGGAATGAGGGCGGCGGCCGTAATACGTAGCGAGGGAAACACAGGCAGTGTCATCTGCGACAGCTCCAAAAAGCGGAGTATACCTGTGGACCGGCGCGCCGCATGTCAAACGAGCCCACAGAGACCTCGGTCTACGTCCACTTCCCCTGGTGCGCGCGCAAGTGCCCGTATTGCGACTTCGCGACCGAACCGATCCGCGCGAACGAGCTCCCCCACGAAGCCTACACCGATGCGCTCCTTCGCGAGCTCGACATGCGCCGGGAAAGCCTCGGCGGGCGAGCTCTGAAATCGATCTTCTTCGGCGGCGGAACCCCGTCTCTTTGGGAACCGGCCGCCCTCGGCCGCGCGCTCGAGCAGATCCGTGGCGCCTTCGAGCAGGTCCATCACGACGCGGAGATCACCGTCGAGTGCAACCCGATCTCGCTCGAGCGCGAGCAGGTCTCCCGACTTCGCGGAGCAGGCGTGAACCGTCTCTCGATCGGAGTTCAGTCCCTGCGCGATCCACATTTGCGCTTCCTCGGCCGCCTGCACGATCGCGAGCGCGCGCTCGGGGCGCTCAGCGATGCCGCGCAGGAGATGCCACGCGTGAGCGCCGACCTGATGTTCGGCATGCCCGGTCAAACGCTCGACGAGCTCGGCGAAGACATCGCACAGATCGCCGAGCTCGGAGTCCGTCACGTCTCCGCGTACGCCTTGACCATCGAGGAAAAGACCATGTTCGGCTCGCTCCATCGCGCCGGAAAGCTCCGCGTCGCCCCCGAAGAGCAATACGCCGAGCTTTTCGAGCACGCCGAGCACTCGTTCCATTCTCTCGGCTGGACGCACTACGAGGTCTCGAACTACGCGCCGTCTGGCGAGGAGTCGAGGCACAATCTCCACTACTGGCGCGGTGGCGCGTACGTCGGACTCGGAGCGGCGGCCGTCGGCTGCCTCGACGAAAGCCCGGGGCGCTGCGTCCGCTGGCGAAACGATCCGAACCCGCAGCGCTACCTCCGCCAAGTCAGTCTCGAAGCAGAGACCGAGGAGCTCGGGCCCGATGAGATCATCCGCGAAGCGCTGATGCTCGGACTCCGCACCGTCGACGGCATGAACCTCATCGGGACCGAACGACGAGCCGGCCGCGACCCCCTCGAGGGAAGGGAGCGCGAAATCGAACGAGCGCTCGAACGTGGCAACCTGGTTCGAGACGGAGACTGGCTCCGCGTCCCAGCCGAGCGCTGGCTGAAACTTGACGGCATTGTGCGAGACTTGTTCTAGAGTGCGGACCGGTGAAGCTCGATTTTGAAGAAGTCTCGGTCACTCGGCTGGCCAAGTCCTACGGACCGACGCTGGCCCTCGCGGGCGTCGACCTGAGCTTCAACGCCGGCGCGGTGACCGTGATCCAGGGCTCGAACGGCTCGGGGAAGTCCACCCTCCTCTGGCTCTTGGCGATGCTCGCCTACCCGACCCGCGGCGATATCCGCTACGGCCGCTACGACACCTCACGCTCCGATGAGCTCCGGGGCCGCATTGGCTTCGTCGCGCACCAGCTCCAGCTTTACCCGGGCTTGAGCGGCCGCGAGAACCTGATCCTCGCCGCCAAGCTCCATGGCATCGCGGACGCCGACTCTCGAGCGTCGGAGCTGAGCGACTCCCTCGGTCTCGGAGAGTACTGGAACCGCCCGGTGCGCACCTATTCACGCGGGCAGGCCCAGCGCGTCTCGATCGCACGCACGCTCCTTCACCGGCCCCGCCTGCTACTAATGGACGAGCCGGCCACCGGCTTGGACGTGAAGTCGACCGCCTCGTTCATCGAGCTGATCGAGCAGCAGAAGCGCGAGGGCTCGATCGTCATCATCGTCACGCACGAAGCGAAGTTCGCCGACTCGATCGCCGACCGCATCCTCTACATGGACCGGGGCAAGGTCGTGGAGCCGGAATCATGAGCACCCTACGCGCCGCATGGCTCGTCGCCCTCAAGGACCTGCAACTCGAGCTCCGCACCAAGGAGATCCTCACCTCGACCGGCCTCTTTGCCGTCCTGGTCGTGACCCTCGGCTCGCTCGCCTTCTACACCGACCCGGTCAGCTCGCCGAACGTGGCGCCCGGTGTTCTTTGGATTTCGATCCTCTTCTGCGGGATCCTCCTCATCGGCCGAAGCTGGGCACTCGAGCGCGAAAACGAAGCCGTTTTCGCCCTGCTCCTAGCGCCGATCCCCCGCCCGTCGATCTACATCGGCAAGACGATCAGCGCTCTGATCCTCCTATTCGCGGTCGAGCTGCTCCTGGTCCCGCTCTGCCTGGTGTTCTTCCAGATCGAGCCGGGCGGGGTCATTTTGCCCCTCTTCGCCCTCATCTTCCTCGGCTCGGTCGGCTTCGTCTCCACGGCCTCGCTGTTCTCTGCCGTCGGCATCCGCACCCGTGCCCGCGATCTGATGCTCAGTGTTTTGGTCTTCCCGTTGGTCGCCCCCGCCCTGCTCGCTTCCGCCGTGGCCACCCGCGAGCTCTTCGGCGGCGCCAGCACGGAGGAGATCATCGGCTGGCTGCGCATCTTGGCGGCCTTCGACCTCTTGTTCGTCGGCTTCGGGGTCTGGGTGTCGCGCCATCTCCTCGCGGAGACGTAAGCGCTCAGCGGTAGGCGCGAATCAAATCGAGGGCCACCGGGTTCGACCAGTCGAGCGGCCCGTCGAACCGAAAACGCACCACGCCGTCAGCGTCGATGATCCAGGTCTCGGGGAAGAGCTTCGTCCCGAACATTTCGTTGACGACCTGGCTGCTCGAATCGAGCAGGCTGATGATCCGCGAGCCACGCGGGATGATCGTCTCGGCCTCTTCCCAACTCCGGTCGGTCGAGACGGCTACGATCTGGACGTCGCTCCAGTCCTCGGTGATTTCCGCGAGGAGCTCCAGCGTCGGCATCTCCTGGATGCATGGGCGGCACGTCACCGTCCAGAAGTTCATCACGGTGACCTTCCCGCGCTGCTCCGACATCTTCCATTCGCTGCCGTCGCGCATGGGAAGGCTGAAGTCTGGTGCGAGCCGGGACGCGCCCAAGTAGTGGGGGACCCCGCCGCGGCCTTCCATCAGTTGTTCGAAGCGTGCGTTCCCGAGGAGCGCCCTGAACGGAGCCTCTCGTGCGCGGGCCTGAGCATCGACCACCGCGCCGGTGAAGATGAAGACCAGCGGGAAGGCGATGGCGGCCACGATGACCGTAGCTATTACCTCACGTCGGGACACGGCGGACCTTTAGCGCTTTTCGAGACCGAGTGAAAGCGGATCGGCAAGCTCGGGCGGCCTTACCTTTTCCGAGCCGATTCGTACGTAAACGCCCTCGTCGTCCTCGCCAATCCAATCGCTCATCTTGCTCACGGCGTGATTGTCGAACCGGGCCGGACAGCGCCCCTCGCGAACCGCACACCAGAGAGCGCCTTCGGGTCCCTGGCAGAGCGACCTCGGGTCGAGTTGCTCGCGGAAGTCGCCCGAGAGAACGAGGTCGATGCCCTCGGCGCTTGGCGCCACGTCCTTGACGAAGTACGCCGGCCCTTCGATCTCGACGTACGCCCAGTTGATCGAATTGCGGAGGCAGAAGCGCCCGTCTTCAGCCCGATCGACCCAGCCGTCAAACGAGCGAGCCAGAATCGGGTGGCTGATTTCATCCGCACCGTTGAACCAGCGTCCGCGCGCGTCGCGGCGAATCTCGGTTTCTCGGCTGCGTCCTTGCAGAAACTGCGTTGGGTCCATGACCATCGGCAGACTACAATGCCGACCGATGACGAGAAAGAGCCGAAAGCTCGTGGTCGTATCGAACCGCGGCCCCTATCGGCACGAGTCTGCCCGGGGACGCGAACGCTGGGTTCGCTCCGCGGGCGGCCTGGTGAGCGCGCTCGACCCCGTTCTGCAGAAGCGCGGCGGCGTCTGGGTGAGCGCGAAACCCGCCAAAGACTTCGACTCGGTCACGGTTCCCGCCCCGCATCTCAGCTACGACCTCGCCCACGTCTCGCTCAAGCAAAACGAGCGGCGCGGCTTCTACGAGGGCCTCTCGAACGCGGTGATCTGGCCCTTGCTCCACGGGTTCGAGCCCACGATCCACGTCGGTGACGCCCCCTGGTCATCGTACCTGGGCGCGAACCAAGCCTTCGCCGATACGACGTTGGCGACCAGCGGGCCGAGCGACCTGTTCTGGGTCCAGGACTACCACCTCATGCTCGTGCCCGGCATGCTGCGCGCGAAACGAAGCAAGGCGCGCATCGGTTGGTTCTGCCACATTCCCTGGCCGCCCCCCGACACCTTCGGCATCCTCCCTTGGCGCGAAGAAATCCTCGAAGGCCTCCTCGGGGCCGACATCCTCGGCTTTCATCTCCCAGAATACGCCGAGCACTTCCGGCAGTGCGTTGAACGCTTCACGCCGCACCGCGTGTCGCGCCAGACGATCCAGTACCGCGGTCGCAAAGTGAGAACCATCGCCGCGCCCATCGGCATCCCCGTCGATGACCTGCAAGCCCTCGCCATCGACCCGGACGTGGGACGCGAAGTCGACCGGATCCGGCATCTGATGGCCAACCGTCGCTTGATTCTCGGGGTCGACCGCCTCGACTACACCAAGGGCGTCCCCGAGCGTCTCGCCGCCTTCGAGCGCCTGCTCCGCCGCGACAAGAGCGCCCGCAAGAACTACGCGCTCATCCAAGTGATGGTCCCGAGCCGGACGGACGTCAAAGCCTACGCCGACCTCAAAGTAGAGATCGATCGAATGGTGGGCGACATCAACGGTCGCTACGCCGAGACCGGCTGCGTCCCGATCCACTACATCTACCGAAACCTGAGCCAGCGCGCGATCTTCGCGCACTACCGAGCCGCCGACGTGGCGCTCGTAACGCCTCTGCGCGACGGCATGAATCTCGTCGCCCACGAATACGCAGCGGCCCGGACCGACGAGGACGGCGTCTTGATCCTGAGCGAGTTCGCCGGCGCGGCGAAGCACCTCAAGGGCGCCATGCTCGTGAACCCATACGATGTGGAATCGACCACTAGCGCCATCCATCGCGCACTCACCATGAAGCCGAATGAGAAGAAGAAGCGGATGCGTTCACTTCGCTCGGAGGTCATGCGGCTCGACGTCCATCGCTGGGCAGACGGCTACATCGCGGCGCTGGAGGGCAAGTGAGCGACGTCGAAGTCGCGATCGAAACCCTGCTCGCGCTTCCACGCCCGCTCCTCGTGGCCCTGGATGTAGACGGCACGGTCTCGCCGATCGTCCGCGACCCCGACCTCGCCGCGATCCCCGAACGAACTCTCGAATCATTGAGCGCGCTCGCCGGATCGCCGGGCATCATCCTGGCGCTGGTCACTGGTCGCGACCTCGATTCTCTGGCGCGCATGGAACAGCTCGACGGCATCTGGCGCGCCGTAGAGCACGGCGGCCTGGTCCTCGCGCCGGGCGAAACCCCGAACGCGAGAACCCTGAGCACCGAGCAACGCGCGGCGCTCGAGCGCTTCGCCGATTGGGTGGATCGGAACGCGCAGGACGCGTTCATCGAGCACAAACCGCAGGCGATCGCGGTCCACGTTCGAGCGCTCGCCCAAGCCGACCCGACGCGCGCGGAAACACTGCTCGCCGAAGCAGACGAGCTGGCTAGCGGCCTCGGTCTGCACGTGCGCCGCGGCAAGGCCTTGCGGGAAGCCGAGGCGGTACACCACGACAAGGGCAGCGCGCTTCGAACGATCATGGTGCGCTCCGGGGCGCGCTCTGTCTTCTTCGCGGGCGATGACCTCACCGACCTGCCCGCAATCGAGCTAGCGGTTGCGCACGGAGTCGGCGCGTTCGTCCGCTCCGACGAGCAAAGGGGCAAACCTCCGCCGGGCACGCTCCTGCTGCAAAGCGTGACCGAAACCGCGGAGCTCCTCGCACGCTTGGCGGCTCGAACGGCCGACTGAGCGGTGGCGCCGGTACCGCCCCGTGGTACAGCCCCCGGGATGTTGGACCGAGAAATCGCAGAAGCCGCGCGGATCGCGCGCAAGGCAGGCGAGATCTTGATGGACGTGTACGCCACCGACTTCAGCGTCGCCTACAAGACGGGCACCGATCCGGTCACCGACGCCGACACACGAGCCAACGCGTACATCGTGGAAGAGCTCCGGCGCGCTTTCCCCGACGACGGCATCGTCGCCGAAGAAAACGAAGACAACAGTGACGCGCTTCGCCCCGGGCGCTGCTGGTACGTCGACCCCCTAGACGGCACCCGTGAGTTCGTGGCCAGGAACGGCGAGTTCGCAGTCATGATGGGCCTCGCCATCGACGGCGTGGCCAACGCTGGAGTGGTCTACCAACCGGGAACGGACAAGCTCTACACGGGCGCCGTCGGGGCCGGTGCCTTTCTCGAGCAGCGAGGCGCGCGCCGGAAGCTCGAAGTCAGCAGCGTCGCCGAGGTGTCGGAGCTCGCGCTCGTCGTTTCCCGCTCACACCGCAACCAAGCGGTCTCGTACGTGATCGAGAAGCTTGGAATCGAAAAGGAAGCGACGAGCGGCTCCGTTGGTCTCAAGGCGGGCCTGATCGCCGCGCAAGAGGCGGATGTCTACGTTCACATCTCCGATCGCTCGAGCATGTGGGACGCCTGCGGACCGGAAGCGGTGCTCAAGGCGGCCGGAGGACGATTCACCGATCTTGCCGGCAAACCTCTTCGCTACGGTGGAAGCGACATGCGCAATCGAAGCGGCATCCTCGCGTGCAACGCGGCAGCTTACGATGCGGTTCTCCCTGTCGCGCGAGCAGCAGGCCGCTCCATTGGACTGATCGAATAGGAGAAGGACGTGGCACCAGTCGATTGGCGAGCAGCTTGGGAAACGGGAACCACCCCTTGGGACGCGGGCGCGTCGCCACCCGCGCTGCGCGAGCTACTCGGTCGCGATCTCGTTCCGCCGGGAAGGGTCCTCGTCCCCGGCTGCGGAACCGGCTACGACCTAGCGACCCTGGCGCGTCGCGACCGCGAGGTCGTCGGTCTCGACTTGTCCGAGCACGCCCGCGTCGCCTTTGAGGCCGCACACCCGGATCTCCCGGGTTCCGTGGAGTACGAAGTGGGCGATTTCTTCTCCTACACTCCGGGCGACGCGTTCGATTTCGTCTGGGACTACACCTTCTTCTGCGCCCTCGATCCGGAACAGCGCGCCACCTGGGCCGACACGATGGCCCGGCTGG
>JBLYYU010000248.1:0-43606 GCA_048550275.1 Polyangiales bacterium | reverse complement strand
GATTGACGCGAACGACCAGCACACGTTCATCAACATCCACTACTACGCCGCTGCGGCCTCTCTATACGGCGGCGAATCGACGGCGGGGTACGAATACGAGGGCTTCGACTACCGGCCGAGGAACACCTTCCCTTCGCATCCCGACGACTTCTCCACCTGTGAGGGCTGCCACATGCAGAACGCCGAAGCCGGCGAACCGCATACCTGGGAACCAGCTCTGGATTCCTGCGTTGGCTGCCACGGCGGCGACAGCTTCGAGACCCTTCAAGGCTCGCCCGCACAGAGCCTCGCCAACATCGAGGCTCTCGTCCCCGAGCTCTACGCGCAGATTCAGTCCTATGCGACCAACGTGATTGGAACCGGCATCTTCTATGCCGAAGCGTATCCCTACTTCTTCAAGGAAGGCGGACCCGCTGCGTACCCGAACCGGTACGATGAGTTCGATGACGCTCTTCTCGCAGCTGCTTACAACTACCAGGTCACCCAGAAGGACCCCGCTGGGTTCATCCACAATGGTACGTACCTGCAGCAAATCGCTTACGATTCGATCGTCGATCTCGGAGGCACGCCCACTGTCGGTGTAATCGGTCGCGGCGATCTGGCAGCGAACGGCTCGGCCATCGGGACGGCAACGCCGACGCAGCAGTGGCAGATCAGCGGTCACGGCGACGCGGCCTCGGAAGTGTTCCGTCACTGGGACGAGGACGGTGAGGTCTCGGGCGCATGCTCGAAGTGCCACAACACCAACGGCTTCGCCGAGTTTGCCCAGGGGCAATCGACGACCGCGCACCTTCCCTTGTCCACGGTCGACTGCACCTCGTGTCACAATCAGTTCAATCTCTACTCGAACTCCGAGACGCGATGGGACGATCTGACGACGAACCCCGCCCTCGACGACGTAGAGTTCCCGTCGGGCGAGACCGCCAACCTCGAGACCAACAGCAACATCTGCATGAGCTGTCACCCGGGTCGGTCCTCGACGGACGACGTGAACGACGCAACGCCAAACGGCGAGAACGTCGTCTACGACTCTTACAGCTTCATCAACATCCACTACTACGCCGCGGGGGCAACGCTCTTCGGCAACGACGTACGAGGTGGGTACCAGTATGAAGGAGAGACGTACCGCGGTCTGAACCCGTTCGGCGTTCACACGAACCTGCCAGACGCGGTCGGGCTGGTCGATTGCATCGGCTGCCACATGAACGCGGACGAAGACGAGGCCAAGAAGCACACCTTCCTTCCGAAGGTGGCGGACTGCAATACCTGCCACGTGGGGAGCACCTTCCCGACGATGAGCGGCTCGCCCACCAACAACTTCAGCGACATCCAGACGTTGAAGGGCGAGCTGCTGGCGGCGATCCAGGCGTACGCCAATACGGGCAACCCCGCGACGGGGCTTCCCAAGGACTCGCCGGTGCAGTATGACGGCGGCTCCTACCCGTACTGGTTCAAGGCTGGTGTGCCGGCGATCTACCCGAACCGGTACCTGGACTTCGACTTCGACATGCTGACGGCGGCCTACAACTTCGTCGTCGCGGACAAGGATCCAGGCGGCTACATCCACAACGGGGCCTACATCAAGCAGCTTCTCGTCGATTCGATCGAGGCGATGGGCGGCTCGCCTAGCATTGCTCGGCCGTAGCGACCCGCGGGTCACGTAGGGCCACCAGAGCCCAGAAACAGCAGTCCGGGGCACGTCTTCGCTTGAAGGCGCGCCCCGGTTGCATATTATCGGCAGGATGACTTCCATCCGCTGGTTTTCTTGGCTTTCGTTTTGCGTGTGTGCCTCTTTCGTCATGGTTGCCTGCACGGGCGACACCGGCGAACCCGGACCGCAGGGGCCGCCGGGCGAGCCAGGTCCACCAGGGGAGACGCCCGGCGAGGAGATCGATCCGGAGCTAGAGGGGCTCGTCGGCAGGGTCATGGAGCCGAACATGACGCCGGTGCAGGGCGGCACCGTGTATCTCGTACCAGCAAGCGACGTCGAAGACCTGTCGGAGACAGAAATCGATCTCTTCTTGTCGCCGGAAGCGACAGCGATGCTGGAAGTCGACGAGCCAATCGAAGATCTGCTCGACGTCAACGGCACGAACTACGAGCAGGCCGCCGTCGATGACTCCGGCGAGTACCGATTTGTGACGCTACCCGAGGGAGAGCACTTTATCGTCTGGGCCCCCGCCGATGGCGACGGTCTGCACTTGCCTGGCGGCGACAGCAGCAGCGTCGCGTTTGACACGGCATCCCTGATTGGCATGCAGATGGACATCCGCGTGAGCGCTCAGCCGAGCGAGAACGCCACCTACGTCGGTTCGTCTACGTGCCTCGGGTGCCATGCGCTTCACAGCACGTCACGAACAGCGCACAACGTGGGGCTTCAAGTCCCAGGCTCGCGCTCGATTTTGCAGGACGTCGAGCCCTGGCCGAGCTTCGATGATGGCCTCGAAGGATTCGAGGCCGGCACGTCCCTCTACTACTACGACTGCGATGCCGCGGCCTCGACGCATGAAGATCCGTCCAACTGCAAGGTGCAAGTTCAGAATCCCGGTCCGAGCGCGAAGTTCCGAATCGATTTGAGAAGGGACACGAACACGCCACTTGGAGTGATTGGCGCCTACTTCATTCAAATGGAGAATCTCATAAACGGGCAGCCGACGCGTCGCTACGATGTGGTCCTCACGTACGGCGGCGCATTGGGGGCCCAACAGTACCTGACGCGCCGAAGCAATGCGGACGAAAGCTTCAGCTACTTCTTGTTGCCCCTTCAGTACAACTACGAGGGTGACTTCGACAACGGCAGCCTTCCTGGCAACGGGACCTCCGATGACTGGCCCTGGCGCGACTACCGCTCCGACCTCTGGTTCGACTTCGACACCGACATGCTTCGGGATTCGGATCTCGCGCCGTCGTCCGCTGATTCCTTCGACAACAACTGCGCAGGCTGCCATTTCACGGGCTACGCGCTGAGCGGCAGCGAGATGGACGGCTGGTCTGCGAGCGCTGTGGTCGATTCGGGCGGCGCGTTCGATTACGACGGCGACGGTCGGCTCGAGCTCCTCAACGTGGGATGTGAATCCTGTCACGGCGCTGGCTCCGATCACCTGAATCCAAGCCCCAACGGTAGTTTCATGGTCTCTCCCGGGCTGTTGACCCCAGGCCGCCAAGCCGCGCTCTGTGGCAGCTGCCATTCGCGGCCTCTTGGCATCGGCGCCGGCGAAACGGGGCTGCCGCTATCGGATGAAAACGAGATGCCCCCTCCGGGAATCCGGCGCGCAGACTTTGCGGCGAACTACACCAACCGGGTCGGCGGTGCGCCAGCCGCCTTCTTTGATTCCGGGGACGAGAAGGCTCACTACCAACAGTATTCGGGACACATTCAGACGCGACACTATCGAAACGGCACTCGACTCGTCTCTTGTACCAATTGCCACAGCCCGCACGCCAACGACGATGACATCGCGGCCATGGATACCTCGGGGAATCCGAATGCGCTTTGCACCACATGCCACAGTGGTTTGGCCGAGCCGGACAACCTCGATAGTCACGTCGAGTCCGCCACGGGCAATTCAGTGCACTCGGGCTTCGGGCTTCTCTGCGCCGACTGCCATCTCGTACCGACCGCCCGCTCCGGAGCCGCTGTGCCCGCCCTCCTCGATCCAGGCTCGGGCGTGACCCTGGATGTCCAGTACTTCTGGAACGACATCGCCACGCATCGGATGACGATGACCCCCTGGCGGGATGTCGGTGAGCCCCTCGAGCAGCCTGTCGCGTTTACCAACGAATGCGGCACCTGCCATGCCAACTTACTGCCCAACCCGCCGGCGCCATGATCGGTCGGACGAGCGTTCGGCTTGTCGGGTTGCTCTGCGCCACCGTTGCACTTCTCGGCTGCAACGAAGCACGTGATCGGGAAGAACCGCCGCTCGTCTTTGCGGATGTGAATCCCATTCTCGAACAGCGCTGCGTCGAATGCCACGGCGGCGGGACGCCGTCCGCGGGGTACAGCGTCGAAGACTATCTGGAGACGATTCGCTGCATACCCGATCCAGACGGTCAGCCCGCTACGCTGCCGTCAGATCAGACGGCGCCAATCCTTGCCGTGCTCGAGCGTCCCGATCACGCCGACCTCCTGGCCGAGGACGAGAGGCGTGGGCTAACAACCTGGGTAACCGATGGCGCCGTCCCCACGACCGACAGCACGCATCCCGGGCAGTGGAACGACCCACGCGCCGACGACTGGCATGGCGCCTACCTGAGAGCGACTGACTGGCAGCCGATCGTCGATCCAGCGCGTTCGGATGCCTGCGGTCTTTGCCACCGGGGTTCGCCTGAAGCAGTCGAGCCGGTCATCAAACCGCCCCCCGGAGCTGCAGATTGCACCGACTGTCACAGCCTTCCCGGCGGGGTGATGGCTTGCGGTACCTGCCACGGAGACGGGGAGCGGGCCTATCCACCAAGGGATCTGTGTTACTTCCGCCCCCCGCAACCTGGCTACGCGCATGCGGATCACGCCGAGCCATCGGCCAACAATCCGAGCGGCCTCGATTGCCAGACCTGCCACTTCGGCCAGGACTACTCGATGCTCGTCGGCACGCACGGCAACGGCGAGGTCGACGTGGTTTTCCAGCCGGCGTGGGCCGAGGGAGCGAGCTACGACTTCGAAACCCGCGACTGCACGACGACGTGCCATGTCCGCGGCGGCACGACACCGGACGTGGCCTGGGACGAAGAGGGGTTGGACCTCGACTGTGGCGCCTGCCACCAGAATCCACCTCCCGGACACTCCACCATCTCGTGCAATAGCTGCCACCGGGGGATCAATGCCGAAGGCACGCTGCTTACGATTGAAGCGCCACACATCAACGGACGAGTAGACGCGTTCTAGCGGGGCGCGGAAAAGAGCGCGATACGGGAACCCCGCGTCGCGCCGTTTTTCGCGGCCCGACAGCCTACCGCGGCCGTGCCCTCGGCGTCAGTGCGCTTTTTGGCTTCCCGCTGATGAACGTGTGACATCCCGTGCAGATCTTTGCGTCTGGTTCGTGGTTGGCGATGTCGTCGTGGCACTCCATGCACGCGGCGCGGTCGGCGCGGACTTGGGCGTCGTGCGCGTTGTGGCAGGTCGAGCAGTCGGAGTGGCCGGTACTTTGGGGGTCGCCAGGAATACGGTGCAGGCCGGGGAGGCTGGCGTTCTCATGACAGCTCGTGCAGGCACCGGCGTTCATCGCGCCGCCGTGAGGCTCGTGGCAGGAGGCGCAGTCTCGGTGGCCCTCCGGGCTCGACTGTTCGAGCTCCTCGTGGCAGCTCGCGCAGGCCACCGGGTCCTCTAGCGCGTGCGACGTGCCCTCGTGGCAGTCGGCGCAGCTCGAATGGTCGGAAATGCGCTTGGTGAGCCGCACCTGCTGCTGGTGGCAGGAGGCGCAAAATGCTGGCTCCGTCGCGCCGCTGAGATCGAAGCCGTGCGGCGTGTGGCAGTCGGTGCACACGGATTTCGCTGCGTGGAAGGCGCGTTCCGAGCTCGCCTCTTCGTGGCAACTCGAACACTGCAGCGCGATCTGCGCCCGACGCTTCGGATGCGGATCGTGGCAGGAGACGCAGTCCGACTTGCCCTCGGCGACATGGGTCGATGCGATGTCTTCGTGGCAACCCTTGCAGCTTCGGTCGCCGGCAGCGCGAACGGCGTGGGGCTCGTGGCAGCTACTGCAATCCCGGTGTTCTCGCGCGGTGTTCTGGGCAAAGACCGGCTTGCGACGATGACAACTCCCACACTGAAGCGCGCTCGCTGCCGAGAACGCGTGCGGCTCGTGACAGTCGACGCAGGCATCGTGGCCGTCTGCGAACACCGCTGACTTAGGCACCCGGGGTTTCTCGTTCGCATGGCACTCCATGCAGGCCGGGGCCTCCGCGGCGAGCTTGTGGCCGCCGTGGCAATCCGCGCAGGTACCGCTGAGCTTGGGGCGCCCGTGCTGAACCTTGAGTGCTTCGTGGCAGTCGTTGCACTCTGCGGCCGTCTGAGATGTCGGCTTATGCGGATGGTGGCAGTTCGCGCAGGCGATTTGATCGTGCATCGCGAGGCCCGTGTGAGTCGGCGTATCGAAAGGCCCGTGGCAGCGCACGCAGTCCCAGGGGCTGTCCGGCTCAGCGTTGAACTTGAAGGAGTGGCAGGTGAGGCACTCGGTGATTTCGCCATCTTGGTCGAGATGGGGGTGAGACGTCTGCTCGAGGTGGCAGTTCGTGCAGACGCCGATGTCGACCTCTTTGAAGTCCGACCGGGCGGG
The DNA here is from genome assembly GCA_048550275.1 of Polyangiales bacterium. Taxonomy (GTDB): domain Bacteria; phylum Myxococcota_A; class Polyangia; order Polyangiales; family Houyiibacteriaceae; genus SG8-38. The sequence goes on along the minus strand of JBLYYU010000248.1, from coordinate 37,331 downwards.
GTCATGGCAATCGTTACACTGAAGGGCGTGGTTTACGACGTGCTGAGAATGCCCGGGCGAGAACTTGTCGACGTGCCAGTCGACCGAGACCTCACGGGTGGGACCTGCTGCGCGCTGCTCCGTGATCGTCGGAACAACGTCGGTTGTGAATGCCGCGAAGACGTACCCGGCCACGAATCCGAGCGCCAAGAACACCAAGGCCAGGATCGCGGCCCGCTTCATAGGCCTCCGATGTGGCAGAGCCTGCAAGGAAGGTCGTTGGCCTTGCTGAGTCGGCTGTTGAAGCCAGTGGGATGGGGGTTACCGCCTGGTCCGCCGACCTGGTGGCAGCTCACGCAGAGGGTTTCGCCTGCGCCGCCGTGACAGCTCGCGCAAGACAGCGGGTCGAGCCTTGCGGCCCGCCCGTGTGTGTTGGGGGCGCCGGGAGGACCGGACCAGCCTGGCGGATGCGGGTTTCCGCGAGATGCATTGAGGCCCGATATGCCCAGGCGGGTATGGCAATCGACGCAGAAGAGCTCGCTGTGACAGGTGATGCAGGCGGCCGGGTCAGCGGCGGCCTGCATGTCGTGGACCGAGATGAAGTTTGCTCGGTGCATCGAGTCGCGCATCGGGGCGTCGAAGCGGAACCTCGACGGGATGGTCGGAACCGTCACGCCGTGACAGGAGGCACATTCGCGTTGCGTGTGACAGGCCGTGCACAGGTCACCTTGGGCGTTTGCTTGCACGCCGTGCTCGCGAAGGAAGTTGCCGTCGTGAACTACGTGGCTTTCGGGCCGCGCCATTTCGCTCGGAAGATCGACGTGACAGCCACCGCAGTCGCGAGTGTCCCACTGGCCCTTGTGCGCATGGCAGCTCAGGCAAGTCGGGTGCTTCGTGCGAACGTAGTCCGCATCCGTCGTGACGTTCACGTGGCAGCGCACGCAGTCGCCCGCGCCTTCTTCGTTGTGCGTGACGTGCGAGAAACGCAGGTGCTTGCGAGCCATCTCGGCGGCGTGCCGGTTGCGTGCCCGGCCGTGACAGTCCGAGCAGGTGTTCGGGTCATGCGGCTCCTCATGGCATGAGACGCAATCAGCCGTCGAAGGCATGTGCAGCGGTCCGGTATCGCCCGCTTCCTGGATCCCGGCGTGACACTCGAGGCAGTTAATCCCTTCGACAACGTGTGCGCGGTGCTCGAACGCCGAGCTTTCTTTCTCTTGCTCGAGGCCCAGCATCTTCGCGCAGGCCCCGGCAGAACCCGCGAGCAGCACCAGGAATGTGAGTGCGACGATCTGTTTCATTTCTTCCCGTGCCATGTGCGCTGATAGGCGACTCGAGCGAGCCCTCGGACGTCGAGCCGCTGAACTTGGTTGGCGCTTGCCTCCGCCGCGGCCGCGAAGGTCCATCCAGACTCGTGCTGATAGCGCAGCGCGAGCCGACCCCATGGCCAGGCCCGCCCGGTGACGGAGTTCCGGTCGTCCGGAATGATGACCTCGAATTCGGGCATCAGCCCGACGGTTTGGCGCACGTCTTCGAAGAGCTGAATCACCGAAGCGAGTCGGATTCCCGTCCACCGGGAGTCGGCGACCTGTTGCCGTCGCAGCTCGCCAAGGACGCTGCCCTTGCCCTCATCGTCGGTTCGTAAGAGCCCTCGAAGATAGCCGCTCCAGCCCCATTGGTTCGAGGCCTGCTGTGCCGCTCCTTCCATCGTGAGGTCGAGCCGCGGCGCCGCACGCCAGAAAAGATTCGCACCGGTTTTCAGGGTCCCGAGGTCTCCCAGGACCGTGAACAGCGAAGTCTGCTGCAGGAAGCGCGTGGGATTGCGTTTGCTCGCGAAGAGCTCTCCTCGGAATTTCCGATTGTTGGTCTGCGACGAAATGGTGGCGAGCACCTCTGCGAGACCCGGGTTCACAATCTCCCACGAGAACTTGGCGGCCATGTCTAGCCAGCTCGCTGCGCGCAAGGAGAAGTCCACACCTACTTCTTCGTCTGAACGCTGTCCGGCGTTGTAGCGGTTGTAGTAAGAGCCGCCGATCACGCCGATCTTTCCGAGCCCTTGCGAGATTCGACCGCCGGCAATCCAGTCGTACCTGCGCCCGTCGAGATTGCCGTCTACCGGCACTCCGCCAAACACCTCGAAGTGGGTCTTCGACGGCGCGCGCAGTGTGAGGTGCCCGCCGTCGATGTGCTGGGCCCGGACAGCGCCGGTTCCGAGAATGAACCGCCCTAGCCGTGCATCGCTGATCCCTTTCGGATCACGCACTCGGAGCGAAACCACGAGTGCTTCGAAGGTTGCCTCATTGCCACGCAGGCCGTATTGGGGAGAACCCGCGCCACCCCAGACGAGTGCTTCGGCGTCGACGTACGGATACTTCTTCGTCGATCCTTCTATGACGATCAGTCCGACATTGGGGTCGAGCTGCCCCCAAAGCTCCGCGCCCACACTGTGAGGCTGGGCGCCAGCGGTGGAAGGCGGCGTCAGAACCGTCCCAGCAAACGTCAAGGCAATTGCGGCTGCGAGTCCGAGCGCCCAGCGGGCTGCGTGGCCGATCTTCTCGCTTGCATTGCGACCCGATCCTGGATCATGGTCATGCTGCTCCGCGCGTCGCCGCGGTGAGCCCACTGAACCATGCACGTATCGCCTCTTTCCTGGATCGGCCTCGCCTGCGCAATCGTTGCGGCAGGCATCATGCTCTACTACTTGATCCGCCGGCCGCCACTCGACGCCGCGGGCAAGTCGGTGATGGTGCTCGGCGTCGGCGTGCTGCCGATCATGGTCGCAATGATCGGCAACATGGAGGGCCTCGCAGCGACCGAGCGTCAGGGGTTCTGCGGCAGTTGCCACACCATGGACATGTGGATCGAGGACGCGAACGATTCGGAGAGCGAGTCCCTCGCTGCCATTCATTCGCGCAGCCACAAGTTCGGCAAGAAGAGCTGTTACGTCTGCCACAAAGACTACGGGATGTTCGGCTACGCCATGACCAAGATCGGCGGCATGGGCCACGTCTACAAGTTCCTCAGCGAGTGGATGTTCTACGATCGCGACGAGGTCATCGAGAAGATTCACATCGTGCGACCCTTCAAGAACGACAACTGCATGCAGTGCCACAGCACGACCGGGAGCATCTGGAACGGCACACAGGACCACGTCGGGCTTCTCGACGACCTGCGCACCGGCGAGACGAGCTGCGTGAGTGCGGGTTGCCATGGCTACGCGCATCCTTTTAGCAAGCCGGAAGAGGAAACTCCATCCGATGGTGAGGCACATTCGGCGCTCCAAACGCCAGCACCGGAGGGGACATGAACGCGAAAGCCCGAATCACGAAGTTCCTCGACACGGCGTCGCGCTCGAAGCTCATGGTCTGGGCTTGCTGGCTCGGGCTGATCGGCCTGGCGCTGATGAGCTGGTCGCTTTTCGACCAGGGTTGGATTCCCGTGATGATGGCGATGTCGGTCGGCCAAGGTATTGGCACGCTATCATTCGCCCTGTTCCTGGTCATCGTGTTTATCGACCTTCGCAAGGCCGAATTTCGGCCCTCGATTCCGCACGCAGCGCCCAAGCCCGAAGACGACTAGGCGGCTCGCGTCCGGCCGCGATGGGCCACCAGGCCCGCGCCTAGCGTGAGAATGGTTGCGGCCGTCAGGAGCGAACCTCGGGGCACGAATGGCATCAAGCCAAGACAGCTCAGCGCACCCGCGATCGGCACGAGTCGAGGCGCGCAAAATGTGCGTATCGCGCCCCGGTCGCGCCGCTTGATTGTTGCGAGCGAGACGTTGACCGTGAAGAAGACCAGAAGCAGGAGCAGGCTCGTCGTGCCGGCGAGGTAGGAGAGCGTGCCCGAGAGCGCCAGAACCAGGGCAACGCCTAGAACCGCGAGGATGGCGAGGTGCGGAGTGCGCCGTCTAGGGTGAACCTTGCCGAGCGCCGCCGGTAGAAGTCCTTGTCGCGACATGCCGTAGATCAGGCGCGAGCCCATGATGAAGTTGAGCAAGCCCGTGTTGGCAACTGCGAAGAGCGCGATCGTCGCGAAGAGACGATCGGGGACGACGTCCGTGGCTCGTTGAACGACCGAGAGGAGTGGCGCTTCTGAGTCGGCAAGCACGGCGGGCGCAACGACGCTCGTCGCGACGAGCACTACCAGCAAATAGACGACGCCCGTGACGCAAAGTGCAATCAGAATCGCGCGCGGCATGTTGCGCTCCGGGTCCTTCACCTCTTCGGCGACGTTGACCATGTCTTCGAACCCGATGAAGGCGAAAAACCCTAGCGCGGCCCCGCTGGCGATCTCTGTCCACCCGACGCTGCGACTGCTCTCGATGGTTTGGGCGATGCCAGAAGCGGAGTCGCGTCCGAGGAAGAGGGCACCTGCCACAATCACGATCAATAGACCGGTTAGCTCGACCATGGTGGCGATGATGTTGGTGGTGGACGACTCTCGCATGCCTCGGAAGTTGATCGCAGCGAGCAGGAGTAGAATCCCGACGATGGTGACCGATGGAGGGAGCCCGGGGAGGAGCCCGCTCATGTAGCCGCCGAACGCGACCGAAACGGTCGCCAAGGACAGAATGCCCGAACAAAGAACCACCCAGCCGACGAGAAGGGCCAGGCCGGGGCGCCCGAACGCCTGCTCGGTGAAGAAGGACTCGCCGGCGCTCCTCGGGAAGCGGCCGCCGAGCTCGGCGTAGGTGAGGGCGGTCAGGCCGGCTACGAAAAGAGCGACGCCGAACGCCGCCCAGCTAGCGCTTCCCGCGACCCCAGCCACCTTGCCGACGAGGGCATAGATTCCGGCGCCCAGGATGTCGCCTACGCCATAGAAAACCAGAGCCCAAAACCCGAGGGAACGGCGGAGCTGAGGAGCTTGGGGCTGGGTCATTTGGCCGGATGTGCTTTCTGGTCGAACTGGTCGATCTAGGGGTCGTCTACGAGGCAAAGCGCTGGTAGGCTCCCCGACGCCATGAAGCAAACCAAGATCACTCTCGAAGAGAACGAAATCCCCGAGCGTTGGTACAACATTGTCGCGGACATGCCGAACAAGCCGTTGCCGCCGCTCAACCCGGCGACCCAGGAGCCGATTGGCCCGGAGGCTTTGGCGCCGCTCTTCCCAATGGCTCTAATCGAGCAGGAAGTCAGCCAGGACCGTTGGATTCCGATTCCCGACGAGGTCCGGCAGATCTACACGCAGTGGCGACCGTCTCCGATGTTTCGGGCCTATGGGCTCGAAAAGGCGCTCGATACGCCTGCGCACATTTACTACAAGTACGAAGGCGTCAGTCCGGCCGGTTCGCACAAGCCGAACACTGCCGTCGCGCAGGCCTATTACAACAAGCAAGAGGGCGTGAAGAGAATCACGACCGAGACCGGGGCCGGCCAATGGGGAAGCGCCTTGAGCTATGCCTGCCAGCATTTCGGTGTGGGCTGTGAAGTCTACATGGTACGCATCAGCTACGATCAGAAGCCATACCGTAAGCTGATGATGAACACCTGGGGGGCCGAGGTGATCCCTTCGCCTAGCCCGCAGACCGAAGCGGGCAGGAAGATCCTCGCTGGCGATCCGGATTCACCGGGAAGCCTCGGGATCGCGATTTCCGAGGCCGTGGAGCGCGCCGCCAGCGATCCGGACACCAAGTACTCGCTCGGGAGCGTGCTCAACCACGTGCTCACGCATCAGACGGTCGTCGGCCAAGAGGCGATCAAGCAGATGGAAAAGGCGGGCGAGCTTCCAGATGTGGTGATAGCCCCGTTTGGCGGTGGCTCGAACTTCGCCGGCCTCAGCTTCCCGTTCCTTCGAATGAATTTCGTGGAGGGGAAGAACATCCGCTGCCTGGCGGTCGAGCCCACGTCCTGTCCGAAGCTCACTCGTGGCGTGTTCCGCTACGACTTCGGCGACACCATCGGCATGACACCGCTGATTCCGATGTACACCTTGGGTCACAACTTCGTCCCGGCGAAAATCCATGCAGGCGGCTTGCGCTATCACGGTGCGGGTGCGCTGGTCAGTCAGCTCCTCCACGACGACTTGATCGAGGCCGAGGCGATCGATCAGATCGAGAGCTTCGAAGCGGGTGTGCTTTTCGCCCGCGCCGAAGGCATCATCCCAGCCCCCGAGGCCAACCACGGCGTCGCGGCCGCGATTCGGCAGGCGAATGAAGCCAAGGAAGAGGGCAAAAAGCGGGTCATTCTGTTCAACCTCTGCGGCCACGGCCACTTCGACATGTCCTCGTACGAGGCCTACTTCGCAGGCAAGCTGCATCGTCACGAGCTCAGCCAGGACGACGTCGACGCGGCGATCTCCGCGATCGACACTCCCGAGATTCCGGAGTCGGCTGCCTAAGGGCTGCACTCGCCGAAATGCGGATCACCTCCATCGAGCTCTTTCATGTCTCGGTCCCGTTGCGCCAAACCTTCTGGCCCTCGTGGATTCCGGGCTATCCACAAACGCACAACCGGTTCACGCTCGCGAAGCTCGTCACCAATGACGGTATCGAGGGTTACGCGGCCGGCCAGTCGATGGGCACCGAGCGCCAGGGGCTCGGGGACCTGCTCGGCGGCTACCTTCTCGGCAGTGATCCGACCGACATCGATCGCGTTCAGGACTTGCTGAAGCAGGCGGGCTTCCTAGGTTGGCGAAACTTCTGGCTGGAGGCCGCTTGCTGGGACATCAAGGGCAAGGCCGAGGGCAAGCCCGTGTACGAGCTCTTCGGAGGGACGCCGCGCCCGCTCCCGGTCTACCTGTCGACGGGCGAGGTGCATCCGCCCGAGCAGCGCGTCGACGAGCTGCTTCGGATGATGGAGCACGGGTATCGGACGGCGAAGCTAAGGGTGAAGAGCCCGGACCTCGCAGAGGACATTCGTCAGATCGAAGTTGTGCGCAAAGGGATCGGCGACGACTTCGCCCTCGGTGTCGACGCGAATCAGGGTTGGCTGGTTTCGATCGTCGACCGTGTGCCGGCCTGGGATTTGAAACGCGCGACCGAGTTCGCAGCGGCCTGCCACGACAACGGGATCTCCTGGCTCGAAGAGCCGCTCGACTGGCACGACTACGACGGCCTCGCCGCTTTGAAGAAGGCGTCGAAGGTGAAAATCGCGGGCGCTGAGCTCAATCACGGTTGGGACGAGATCAAGATCATGTTCGAAAAGGACTGCTTGGACATCTATCAGCCGGATGCCTGTTTCGCGGGTGGCATGGCTCAGGTGAAGAAGGTCATCGACGCCTGTCACGAACACGACCGAACCTATTCGCCGCACACTTGGACCAACGGGATCGGCTTCTACGTGAACTGGAACATGGCCCTGGCCGATCGAAAGAACAGCCACCCGCTCGAGTTCCCCCTCGAAGAGCCATCTTGGATCCCCGAGTTCCGTGAAGGGATCATCGACCCTATCCTGCCAAACGCGAACGGCATGCTTCCTCCGTTCCGGCGCCCCGGCCTAGGATTCGAGATCGACAAGAAGAAGCTCCGGAAATATGGGAAGCGCTTCTTCAAGCTCACCGAGACGGGGCTCAAGCTCAAAGTGATCCGCGAGAAGGGGATCCGTGCGGCGCTGGATATCAAGAAGCGCAAGGACGCGCAGTAGTCAGCTACCGGGGCGCGGAAAAAAAGGCGCGACGCGGGGCTTCGCCGACCGGCTCGGCTTGCGTTTCTGGTCGGTCGGACTGGGGGCCGGAGACCAGGCAAGCCTCGCCTCGGCTCGCGCGCCAATCCGGGGTGGTTACTGTCTTGCGGATTGGCACTTGCGACGTCGACTGCGCCCCCCATCGCGCCTTTTTTTCCGCGCCCCTCCATTCGTATCCAGTGAGGATGGCGGCGAGTGTGACAGCGCTGCAGCGCCGCCCGTCTCCGTCAACAGACCTTAATGCCCTGTCTTCATCTACATAGGAGAACGGCTTGCGATGCGCGGCACAGCGATTGGGCGGGAGGCTAGACGTAGAGAGCCGTAAGGATCGGCCGAGCGGGCCCCAATCGCGAGCACGTGCGTCGCGCACCGTTCTCCGATGACGATTCTCCAGACCTTCCGAGCCGGGATCTCTACGCCGCTGCCTTCAGCTTCTTCCGATTTTCCAAATGCTCCGCATACCCGGCGCACATCGTTCCAAACGCGGCATCCGTCCATGGAAAGAACCCGGCGTAGTTGCCTTTGACCTTTGCGTGGTGGAAGTCGTGGTGCGTGGCGCCGTCGCTGAAGGGCATCAGGTGGGTCGGGCTCCAGGGGAAGTCGTAGCCTGCGTGGCCTTCGGCGGCTTCCCACTGGCGAAGCACGATCCAGATGTACAGCGTCACGACGTGTGCGCCGACGAGGAGGGGACCGACTAGCATCACGGTGCCGGTAAGGACGTATTCGACCGGGTGCATGTAGTGACCGGTGATCGCCCAGGGGGTCATGATCCGATGATGGGTCGAGTGAACCTTCTTGAAGAGCCAACGGCTCTCGTGGAGGCTCCGGTGCATCCAATAGAACAGGAAGTCGTCGAGCACGATGAAGAAGAGCAGTTGCAGGACGATCACCCACCAGGCGGGTAGGGGGCCTGCATGCACGTTGGAGAGCCGCAGCAAGGGCCAGGCGCCTAAGGTCGCGACCGCCATCACCATGTTGTTGCGAGCCACGTGCCAAAAAGCAGGCCCAACCACGGAGCGCCGGCCAGTCTTTCGAGCTTGGATGCGGTACGGCTCCGCCCACGCGGGTTGCTTGTACGCAAGCAGGGTGAAGGGAACGGCAAACGCTAGGAACGAAACGATCCCTATGACGGTTCCCGCGACCGGGAAGAGCCAGAACATGGGCTCGGTGTAGATCTCGCGCAGCCAATCCAACATTGGAAGCGGACTCTAACACCAAGCAGTCCGGGTTTCACTCGGTCCGCGGCACGTGGAGGAGAGCCGGCCAGTCTTTCCAAGGAAAGACGACGGCTGAAACCAATCCCGCAAACGCCCAGCCGCCGATGACGAGCCAGGCGCCGGTCGGGGCCGGCTCCATGCGAAGGAGCACCGCGGCGCCGGCCAGGCAGGCCAGCGTCTTGTAGATGACCAAGTATTGGAAGAAGACGAGGTACCTAATCGGCCATACGGCGCCGAGCGCGAACATCACGCCTTCTCCCATGATCGCGCCTCCGTAGAGCGCCGGAACAAAGGGGTCGTCGGCCACCGACAAGCCCATCGATCCCCATGCCGAGCTCGGGTCGACCAGCATCCAGCCGCCGATGACGAACGATGTCGACGCGAAGAAGAAGCAAACCAGGCGAATCATTTGGATTCTCGACGCCGAAAGACCTTCTGCACTCATGGGCCGACCATAGTCAGACAGGTGTTGCTTCGGCAAGCCGGTCTCATAGACCGAGACGCTCGGGAAGGACCTCGAGCGCACCGTGCTCGGCGTCCTCCTGGTCGACGCCGATCGAGATCACGTCGAATTTACCGTGTCCGTCGAGGGGGCCGACGTTGTAGAGGATGAACCGGCCCTGCCCGGTCTCCGTGCGAAACGTCAGGTCACCGAGCAACTCGAGCAAGTCGGGAAGGCTGGCGCCCACCAGGCTGGGGTAGACGACGTCCTGCGCGCGGTACGCGGGGCGGGGTCCGCGCAGGAGACGGTCGAGGAGGCTCATCGGTGTGCTGGTGCCCCCCCATCGGCCGTTGCACTCGGTGAACACGATGCGGAAGTCTCCACTCGGATCGCCTGTGACCAGGTGGTCGAACGAGCAACGCCCCACGTACCCGAGCTCCTGAAGCGCGGCGCCGACCATGAGCGCGGACTTGCCGAGCTCCTGATTCACGGCTTCAGGCAGCGTCGAGGGCCTGCTCCCGACGAAAACCTTCTCCTCGCCTTTGAGGATCTGCTCGTAGATGCCGTCGAGACGCGGGTCGCCGAGGCCGAGAGGTGGAATCCAAAGCTGCGTCGACGGCGAAAGGTCGGTATCGAGCCAGGCCACCGCCAGCACGTCCTCGCCCTCGGGCCATTCGGTTCGGTCCAGAAAGTTTTCTACTGCTCGTTTCGCGTCGCGTTCCGACTGTACATCGCGCGACGCGAAGACCGCGTTGCCCATCGCGGAAGCGCAGCGTGTTCGCTTGAGCCCGACTCGCTGGTGCAGCTTGGACAATGCGCGCAAATTGCTCTCGATGCCGACCGCGTCACGCGCGATTCGGGTGTCGACGAGCGCCTCCCTTCCGAGGACGCGCGCGACGAGCTCGTCGAAGAGCGACTTGTCGTTTGCGATCCAGGTGACCGGCGGCGGCGGCGCCAAAACGCGAATCGGGCAGCGGCTGTCGACGCTCAGCATCGCCGCGAGCTCCCAAACGTCCTCGATGCCCATGTATGGGTGTATCGTGAGGCCGCCTGCCGCCTTCGCGGTGTCGACGAGGTGCGTGTGCGTGTACCCCTTGGTGCAGGCGCGAGCCACGGCGATGGGTGGACCGACCGGGTCCGCCACGAGATGCTCCGGCGCCCCCATGTGAAGTGTATCGTGGCAATAGGCTTCGTATCCGCCGACGGCCGGAGTAACCGTCACGTACACATCGTGATCACCTGCCCGGAGTCGTCCACGGTGCTGGTACTCCTCGACGCCGGCGATATCGACGAGGAACGGAATCGCCGAAACGTCGTCTAGCTGCAGCGTCGGGTGGGGCGTGTCGCCCTCGTGCCAGCGATAGGCCTCGTACGGCTCGATCCGAGTCGAGATGTCGATGTCGGTTCCGAGCGCTCGGCCCGCAAGGCGCGCTCGATCGAGGTCCAAGAGAAGTTGTCCGGTGGTCGCAGTCACGGTGTCTGGTCTAGCCCAGCTCCGTATTGAATCCAGCGGGCTCAGTTCGCCGGGGGAGGAGGTGCTGCGGGAGCGTAGCGTGAAAGAAAGCCGTTCACCGCGGCCCAGTAGACGTCGTTGTCCGGCCACCGCGACCAGAGCGCGCGTGACCCATGTTGCCCCTTCGACGCGGGCGTGAAGAGTATCTTCTTCTTGGCGGGCGAGGCGTCGTAGATCGGCCGAACCTGTTCCCGCTCTTTCTTGGATGAAGTCACGAAGAGCGGCTGTTTCACGCGCTTTGCGAAGTCCCAGATGTAGATCGGGCCCTTTTGCTTCGCGAAGTACTCTCCAGGGGCGAACGCCATGACAGCCATGACTTCGTCGTCGTGTTCTGCGGCGAGCCTGAAGACCAGGGAAGCGGAGTACGAGCTTCCCCAAACGATGACGCGCTCCGCCTTGAGCTCTTTCCGCGCGTAGCGAAGCGCCGCCTTCATGTCGGCGTATGCATCGAGGTAGTCTCGTGGGAGCCCCATTTTCGTCGCCCGTCGGTGAGTTTCGTTTGGGACACCGCCGACCCTGCCTCCGGAGCGCTGATCCACGGCCATGACCCGGTAGCCGGCCTTGACGAGCTTCGGTGCGATCTCCCGATACTCGCCCCGGCTCCAACCCGCCTGATGAAAGAGAAGGATGAGCGCAGCCGATTTGTTCGGGGACGCGTACACGTCGGCTCGGCCTTGGATGCCGCCCGCTGTTGGGTAGTCCACGCTCCTGAATACGTCATCCGCGACTGCGCTGCTCACGTTGAGAGTCAGCAACGTTGCAATCGCGGCGAGCACGCCTGTCAGCTTACGCATCGGTATCTCCTCATTCGAACAGAAGAGACGTTAGCCCGAAAGACGTATTCAGTACACCGAAACCGGCGCTTGCGGCGCCACGCTGAGCGTCGTGGAGAGCGGCAAATCGCGCGAGGAGGTGCCCACGTGGATCTCGTGAACGAGCCCCTCGAGCACCCAGTCGGACGCGGCGACGTCGTAGTAGGCGAGGTCGTTTACTGGGAGCTCGATCTCCGCTCTAACCGTGGCGCCGGGCTGCACGAAGACCTTGGTGAACCCTTTGAGCTCGCGCTCGGCGCGCTCGACCACCGACCCTGGATAGGTCGCGTAGAGCTGCACGACTTCTGCGCCGGCTACCGAACCAGTGTTTGTGACATCGAGGCTGAAGCGAACGACATCGCCGGATTCAGCCTGGGTTTGGCTGGCCTGCAAGTTGTCGATCGAGAACGTGGTGTAGCTCAGGCCAAAGCCGAACGGGAACTCGGGGGTCGAGTCGTTGCGATCGAGGTAGCGATAGCCGTGGAAGTACTCGTACGTCACGTCGAGCGATTCGTTGTCGAACGGGGGCAACTGATCGAGGCCGGTGGGGAAGCTGATCGGCAGCTTGCCTGAAGGATTGGCCTCGCCGAACAAGAGGTCAGCGATCGAGTAGCCGCCCATTTGCCCTGGGTACCAGACCATCAGCAGGGCTTCGATGTCGGGGAGCCAGTTGCCCATGGTAATCGCGCCGCCTCCCTCGAGGACGACGACCGTCTTAGGGTTCGCGGCGGCGGCGTCTTTGATGAGAGCTTCGCGCTCGGCCGAGAGGCCTAGTTCGTCGCGATCGCCGGCGCCGATCAGGCCTTCGCCTTCGTCTTCGAAGGTCAGGCCGGTGACGACGACTACGGCGTCCGCGGCTTCGATCGTCGCGATATCCTCGGCATCGAGAACGTCTTTGCCGATATGGTCCACCTCGGCTGCCAAGCCCGCGGCCTCCTCGATACCCTGCAAGGCTGTCACGACGAAGTCCGGCCGCGTGCTGCTGCTTCCGTTGTCCCCCGTGTTCGGCGTGTCGGCGAGCAGGCCAACTACGGCAATTCGAGTCAGCGCGGCCCTGTCCAGGGGAAGCGTGCCGGATGCGTTCTTCAGGAGTACGGAGCCTTCTACCGCCGCTTCGCGCGCCAGCGCCAAGTGCTCGTTGCTTCCGATCACATCCTCGGGGAGTCCGCTCGGCTGGTCGAGCCGGTACTGGAGCTTCTTTCGAACCATCCGTCGAACTGCATCATCGATGACCGACTCGGGGACATCTCCGTCCTGCACGGCTGTGAGCAGAGGCTCTCCGTAGACCATCGCGATCGGCATCTCGATATCGAGCCCGTTGAGCGCCGAGCCCAGGGTCGACTGCGTTCCGAAAATCCAATCGGAGAGGACGAAGCCGTCGAAGCCCCACTCGCCTTTGAGGATGTCGCGAATCAAGTGCTCGTTTTCGCCGCAAAACTGCCCGTTGACCGAGTTGTACGCGCTCATTACCGAGGCCGCTCCGCCTTCGAGCACCGCAGCTCGAAAGTGCTTCAGGTAGATCTCGCGAAGGGTTCTTTCGTCGATCGTGACGTCGACTTCGAACCGTGTGTCTTCGATGCTGTTGGCCGCGTAGTGCTTAGGGTTGGCAAGCGCGTACTCTTGGACGCCGTCGACGAACGCAACCGCCATGCGCGACAAGAGGTGCACGTCTTCTCCGTAGGTTTCCTGCGAGCGGCCCCAGCTCGGATGGCGCAAGTTGTTGATCGTCGGCGCGAGCAAGATGTTACCGCCGGCCGCTCTGAGCTCGCGACCCATCGCCGCACCGACGCGTCTCTCGAGCTCGGGTTCCCAAGTCGCGCTGCGCGCCATGCCAACCGGAAAGGTGGTTGCGCCCTGGACCGAGCCGAGCCCCCTTGGGCCGTCCGACATCGTGAAGCGCGGGACGCCGAGTCGTTCGACCCCCGGAACGCCCCAAAGCGTGCCCCCGTCGGGCAAGAAGATGCCGCTGTCACCGGCCATCTGAGCGGCTTTTTCTTCGAGTGTCATCTGCGCGACGAGCTCGTCCACGCGTTGCTCGAGATCCACGCCTTCATCGCTGCTGCAGGCGATGATGATGGCGACGGCGACTAGGAAAAGCGAACGAACTGTCATGGTCGCCGATGATAGCCGATTTCGGTCAGCGCGCTCGGGCCCCGTGCTTCTTGAATTCGATTCGGGCCACGGTTCGCCGGTGCACTTCGTCCGGGCCGTCTGCGAGGCGCAAGGTTCGACTCTGGGCCCAGGTCTCCGCCAAGCCAAAGTCCGTGGTGACACCGGCGCCGCCGTGGGCTTGCACGGCATCGTCCAACACCTTGAGCGCCGTGATCGGTGCCTTGACCTTGATCATGGCGATCTCGGCGCGTGCCGCCTTGTTGCCGACCTTGTCCATCATGTCGGCCGCTTTGAGCGTCAGAAGACGGGCGCACTCGATATCGATTCGCGCATCCGCAACTCGCTCTTCCCAAACCGAGTGCTCGTAAACCTTCTTGCCGAAGGCCGTCCGGCTCATCAATCGCGCACACATCTTCTCGAGAGCTCGCTCGGCGACCCCGATCAAACGCATGCAATGGTGAATTCGTCCCGGGCCAAGCCTGCCCTGGGCGATCTCGAAACCACGGCCCTCGCCGAGCAGCATATTGCTCGCCGGGACGCGGACGTTTTCAAACGTGACCTCGCCGTGCCCATGAGGCGCGTCGTCGAAACCGTAAACGGGCAGATAGCGCTCGACCGTCACGCCCTTCGCGTCGCGCGGAACGAGAATCATGCTCTGCTGCAAGTGCGCCGAAGCGCTCGGGTCGCTCTTGCCCATCACGATCATGATCTCGCAGCGCTTGTCCATGATGCCCGAGGTCCACCATTTGCGTCCGTTGACTACGTACTCGTCGCCGTCGCGCCGTATTTCGGTGCAGATGTTGGTGGCATCGGACGAAGCGACCTCTGGTTCGGTCATCGCGAAGGCCGAGCGAATGCGCCCGGCGAGCAGGGGCTCGAGCCACTCTTTCTTCTGAGCGTCGGTCCCGTAACGGTCCAGGACCTCCATGTTGCCGGTATCCGGCGCCGCGCAGTTGAACACTTCGGGTGCGAACGCGACTCGTCCCATGATCTCGCATAGTGGCGCGTATTCGAGGTTGGTCAGCCCGGCGCCGCGCTCACTCTCTGGCAAGAATAGGTTCCATAGCCCTGCGTCCTGCGCCTTCTTCTTGAGCTCTTCGATTAGAGGCGGCGTGTCCCAACGGTCCGGGAGGAGGTCGTGTTGAACGCGCACCGCCGCTTCGTTTGGATAGATGTGGGCGTCCATGAAGTCTTGGACGCGCGAGATCAGGGCTTGGGTCTTGTCGCTGTAGGTGAAATCCATGGTTCTGGCGGCATAATCGCACAGCCCGCGGTTTCGCACACCTCTTCGGCGCCGTCCTAGTCGACTTCGAGCACCACTTTGCCCCGGGCTCGCTTGGTTTCCATGTACCTGTGAGCTTCGGCTGCGTCGGACAACGAATAGGATCGGTCCACGACGCTGCGGAGGCGGCCGGCGTCGATCTGTTGTCGGAGCCAGTCCAGCTGCGCCCGTTTGGACTTGACGATGACGATCTTGGCTCGTTTTCGCCGAACGAAGGTGCGCGCGACCTCCATGAAGATCTTCGCATTGGGGATGGTGTGCACGTAAGTGCCGCGCGGTTCGAGCAAGTGCTTGATCTTGTCGAAGTTGTAGTTGCCAAAGACATCGAAGAACGCATCGAACTGCTCATCGATTTCGACCAACTCGGTTTGCGTGTAGTCGATCACTCGGTCCGCACCCAGCTCAGTGACCAGTTCGGCGTTTCGCTGGCTGCAGACCGCCGTAACGTCCGCCCCGAGGATCTTCGCGATCTGCACCGCAAACACGCCGACGCCGCCTGAGGCGCCGTTGACTAGCACTTTCTGTCCAGCCTGCAGGTGTGCGTCGTCCCGAAGAGCCTGCAACGCGGTCTGCGCTGCCAGAGGCACCGCAGCCGCAGCCCGCAAATCGACCGAGGCCGGCGCCTTGGCGAGCTCTTGGCAGCCGACCGCGGCGTATTCCGCATATGCTCGGCCCGCGAAGTCGTTGATCATTCCGAATACGAGATCGCCCTTCGCCAGGTCTGCGCCAACCCCAGCTTCCACCACCTCTCCCGCGATGTCGTGCCCGACGATGATCGGGAATTTCTTTCCCGTGAGGACTTGGAACTTCCCTTTTCGAACGATCACATCCTTCGGATTCACACCGATGAAGCGCGTACGAACTAAGACTTGTCCGCGCGTCGGCACGGGTCGCGGCATGCGCAGCTCTTGAAGGACTTCGGGCCCGCCGTACCGTTCGATGACGACAGCGCGCATGGTCGCGTTCGGATCGAGGTGTTTCCCGTACTGCGGGAGGGCGCTCATTTCTTCGAGAACCTGTACAGAGACAGGCCGGATAGGATCTTCGGTTGGAAGAATGTGCTCTTCTCGGGCATCACGACCTCTGGGTCCTCGAGGCCAGCATCAGCCACGGCCATGAGCTCGTCGAGGCTCACCGGATGGAGTGCGACCGCCATGTCGTAGTCGCCCCGGTCGACGGCGGCCTTCATCTCGTCGAGCGCAGACTCCGAGTAGTAGTCGAAGTGCTTGGGGTCGATGATCATGTCGTGCGTGAGCCCTAGCTTCGGGTACAGCTCTCGCTCGAGAATCGCGCAGTCCAGGCGCCCGACCACGTCTTCGGGCACATGTTCTGCGTCGAGCTCGTAGCAGCCGTCCTTGGTGTAGATGCAGAAGCTGTTCTTGCTGGGTGTCCGAAACGAGTCCACCGGGCGCAAGGGCAGGTCGTCGGCGATCTCGGAGAACGGGCGGACGCCGTTGATCACCCGGTTATAGGCCTGAATGACGGCTTCCTCGGTGACGTAGCAAAGGAAGTGCGTCTGCTCGTTCAGGAGGCTGGCGTGGTACCGGTGATGGCCGTCGGCGATGTACAGCGGTTCGGTGTCGAGGGCGGCCTGAAGGGCGCGCCCGGTCTCGCTTGCCTCAGGGACGCGCCAAACCTTGTTGCGGATGCCTTCGAGCTCGCTGAATCCTCCGAAGGAGCTCGTGAAGTCGTAGATCGGGTCGTCGTCGTGCTTCGCCGCCTCGAGGGCCGATGCGATTGGAGCGCGCGTCAGGACGAACACGGGCCCGATGTGCAGCCCCGTCGCGCTTCTCATTGCTATGCGCCCCTTGACCTTGGCGTCGAAAGTTTTCTCGTGACGAATGATCTGCTTGGCGTCGTAGGGCGACACCTCCGCGGCGACGAACACCCCGGTTCGCCGTCCCTCGGGCCATGTCTGCTCGTAGACGTAGTACGCGGGTTCCGGGTCTTCGATGAGCCCACCTTCCGCCACGAGTCGATCCGTCGCTTCGGCAGGTTGGTCACCGAGAATGATGTGAAACAGCGAGCTCCGCTCTTTTTCGAGCAGTTTCTCGAGTGGCGTGCCTGGCTTGATCACGTCGTACGGTGGAGACGCGATTTGGGACACGCGGGACGGGTCCGGGCGGAGGCCGGTGAGTCCGATCGTGGCGACCATGATAGCTCCTTAGGGGCTTGCGGATCGCATATTGCCCCTGGAAGTCAAGAGCCCGAAGAGCCCGTCTCAGGCGACACCAGGGTGAGGGTTCCGCGGTCGCCGTCGAGCGTGACCCAGTCTCCGGTTTGAACGTGCGTGGTCGCCACCCTGAGGTTGACGACCGCCGGAAGGCCGTATTCCCGCGCAACCACGGCCCCGTGCGACACCGCGCTTCCAACGTCCGTGGCAAGACCCGCGATCAAGCTGAAGTAGGGCGTCCAACCAACGTCCGTGATGGGCGCAACGAGGATTTCCCCTGACTGCAACGCAGAGGCCTCTTCCAGCGTTTGGACGACGCGTGCCGGTCCGGTCACTTTCCCGCGGCTGACCGGCTTGCCTACGAGAGCGCCGTCCTCGACTTCGACAGCGTCGAGCCCGAGCGGCTCGGGTCGACCGCGGAACACTTCCGGAAAGTGAAGCGGCATCTGGTAGTCGATGAGCTCACGGCGCGAGACGGCGAGCTTCGCGAGCTCCCGTCGGCCCCGAAGCAGCTCGCCGAGCTCTTGGTGCGTGAGGAAGAAGACGGCGTCTTGGTCCGGAAGCCTGCCCTCCTCGGCCAATCGCGCGCCGAGCGCCCGGTACGCATGCTTGAATGCCGTCGTGACGGCCACCAGGCTCGACTTCGTGTGCTCCCTCGTTCGAATCGCCGCATGCGCGAGTGGGAGCAGCCTGCGGATGATCGGATGGTCCACTGCGGCGACCTGTTGCCGTGCCCTCGGACGTGAAGCAGCACCACGTTCCCGCCGCGCTCGGAACCCGGACTGAAGGGAGATAATCAGGGGCTTCGGATCGACTGCCCAGCCTCTTTGCCGAAGCTCGAGCTCCCGAACGGCGCGATGGCCGTGCCTGTCCAGATACTTTCCGAACTCCACACCAGCCTCGGCCGATTCACTCGAGCATAGCCAGGCAAGTGCGGCTTCCGGTTCGGCGGCTGCAAAGGACTCTTCAGCGTCGGGATGCTTCGCGAGGTGCTCGACGATTCGTTCGACGCCCTCGGCGATGTCCGCGCTCTCGACGTTCTTCGCGCCTGCGAGCATCTCGGCGACCTCGGCGTGGTGTTCCTGCGTCGGTTCTTTTCCCTGAGCGAGAACGCCGAGGAGGATCGGGCTGAGCGCGCCCGACGAAGAAGAAGAGAACAGGTGAAGCTCGTACGCACGCCAGACCTGCTCGAGGTTCTCGTCGATGCTGCGGTAGAGCTGGCGTGCCGTACCCAGGCGCGGCAGGTCGAGGTTGGCAACGAGCGCGTCCAGGGCCTTGCGGTGCTTCGCGGCCCCCAAGAGAATCGAAAAATACTTGGCGCCGTTGAGCGCTCGCCTCAGTGTTGGCTCGGGTTCTGGCTCGCTCACCTCTGCGATGTCTCTTCCGCAAAGGGCGATGCACATCTGGCTCTTCGTCGACCCTGCGACCGCCGATGCGAGCTCCGACAACGTGGAGAGGTTCAGAAAGAGATGCCCGAAGTACATTCCCACGTATCGGATGCCGTCTCCTTGCGGAATGTTCGCGCCCATTTTCCGGTAGGCACGCTGCATGCCGATGTCGATTCCGCGACCGGTGACCGAATAGGTGAGCGGGGTGACCGCGCCCGGCATCATCTCGCCGATATTGCACCAGGTGAAGACGTCCCGAGGATCTGGCGTCGTGTCGAGCTCGTTCGGGTCACCCGGCAGCTTGGTGATCGGACGCGCCTGCAGCCAGCGAAGCTCGCCGGACTGATCGATGGCCCATTCCATGTCGAGGGGTGCGCCGTACTGCGCTTCGGCGCGAAGCGCCCCTTCGAGGAGTAGCGTCAGCTCCGCGTTGCTCAGAATCGGCGCGCTTCCGTGCACCTCGTTCTTGACCACGGAGCCATCTCTGGCCAAGAGCCAATGGTCGGGCGTTGCGTGCCCGCCAACCAGCGCTTCGCCGAGGCCTTCCACCGCGTCGACGACGATCTGATCGCGGCGGGCCGTCACCGGATTGACTGTGAAAAGCACCCCGGCCGCGCGAGCATCTACCATCTGCTGCACGACGATGTTCATCCGTACGTCGCTTTGGTCCGCGTTCTCTTCGCGATAAGCGAGGGCCCGCGCGTTCTCCAGGGACTGCAGGCAGTCTTCGACGGCCGCCTTCAAGGCCTCGGCGCCTTCGACGTTCAGAACCGTTTCGTACTGCCCTGCAAACGACGCGTCGCCCGAGTCCTCCCCAAGCGCCGATGAGCGAACAGCAACTTTGCCCGCACCGATACGTGAATATAAGTTCTCGAGGTCGTCCGGGAGTCGACCCGGGCTCGCACCGACGATCACGAAGCCGGCAGGAACGTCGAACCCGTACCGTAGGAGACGCGCCAAGCCTTCCGCCTTTCCACCGACGGATTCGTCGGAAATCGCTTCGAGCGGAATGCAGCGGGGTTCACTCATGGCTTCATCGGGCAGCGTCGGTGGACTGACGCTCGTGGCACGAATTGCAGAAGATTGTCAAGACGGCCAGCCCCTTGAATCCGCGGGGCAAACCGTCTAGTTCGAACTCTTGGAGGCTGCGATGACCGAACGCACCGGGCTACTCCCTTTTTGGAAGAACTACGACCGTCAGCTCTATCTCAGGGCGGCAATTCTCGCCGATGAGCTCGGCTACGATTCGTTCTGGATTCCCGAGGCCTGGGGCTACGAGATCTTCTCGCTGCTCACCGAGATCGCGGTCCATACCAAACAGATCAAGATCGGCACTGGAATCGTGAACTGCTTCAGCCGGTCTCCGGGCCTGATGGCGATGAACGCGGCCACCGTCGACGAGATTAGCGAGGGCCGGCTCATCCTCGGGATGGGAACGAGCGGCAAGCGCGTCATCGAAGGGTTTCACGCGCGTGAATTCAAGAAGCCGCTCACGCAGCTTCGCGACGTCATCCGAGTGACCAAGACCTTGCTCTCGGGGCGGAAGCTCACCGAGAGCGACGCCAAGCTTCACGACTACAGGCCGTTCGAGTTAGCGATGAGCCCGCTCCGGTCCGACGTGCCGATCTTCGTCGCCGCACTCAAGCAGAAATCGATCACCTCGATTGGCGAGCTCGCCGACGGATGGATTCCGACCTTCTGGCCCTACACCAAGCTCGACGAGGGCAGGGCATGGATCGCCGAGGGTGCTGCGAAGTCGGGGCGTGATCCAAACGAGATCGCCACTGCGCCGTTCACGACTGTCATCCCGCTCGGCGATGCAGGCGTTCGAGAGGCGCGCAAGATCATATCTTTCTACATCGGCGGTATGGGCGACTACTACAAGGAGTTGCTCAGCGGTTTCGGCTACGCCGACGAGTGCAAAAGGGTCGACGAGCTCTACCGTGACCGAGCGACCCGAGCGCAGGCCGCCGAAGCGGTCTCGGACGGGATGATCGAGGCGCTCACGATTGCCGGCGACCCAAAGCACTGCATTTCCGAGCTCAAAAGTCGGCGCGAGTACGGAATCGACCTACCTATCCTCAACCTGCCCTCGAACCTCCCGTGGGAGATGCTCGAGATGTTCATCCGGACGATGGCCCCCCAAGCCTAGTGTCTTTGGGCCCTTCCCACCCGCTTGCTACCCTGTAGTAGTGAGGGGGACAGATCGCGACGGATGGCGCCGGCTCGGCCGCAGGTTCGGCCTGTGCGCGCTCGCCTTCACCTTTGGGTGCTCGGTCTACGACTCCGCCCTCATCGAAGGTGGAGTGGCCGGCGTTCCCGATCGCCCGGGGGCCAGCAGCAGCTCACCCGACGACGCGGAGTCGCTGGTGTTTGCGCTCAACGACATCTTTCTCGGGCAGACCGCGGAGCTAGCTGCAAAAATCGGAATCGACCTCGATGGAACGATGACCACCGGTCCGAGCACCGCTACGTGTGACCCGCCAACGGACGAAGGAGAAGTGGTCGGCCAGTCGGTGCCGGACGGCGAGAGGGGGATCGACAACGCGATTGGAGCGCTGTTGCTGCCCACCACGGAGACCGCGCTGCCCTGCCTCGAAGACAACCTCGCGCTGACGCAAGGACGGGGAATCGGGACGGTGCTCCTATGGGTTCAGGGTTGGAACGGGCGGGCCGACGACGCCCACGTGTCGGTGGTTCTCACGAATACGGTGGACGGCACGAGCGAGGACCCGTCGTTGGTCGGATTCGGAAGCCAAGATCCAGTGAATCTGGTCTACCTCGACGGAGAGCAGAGCGTAGAAGCTCCCGATCCGGCGTGGGTCGGTGGCGACTCCTGGTACCTCGACCCGGCCGACTTTGACTCGGACGAAACCGGAAAACCAAGCCTCGACCTGCCGAAGACCCGTCAAGTGGACGGGTACGTCGCGTTCGGGCGGCTAGTAGTTCCGCTGCTGCCAGAGACGGGTTTCAAGCTGATCGCTGGCGACGGCACCATCCCGACCGACGGTGACATGACCATCGTCGTCAATGGCGGGTACATCATGGGTGACCTCAGCCCTGATCTGAGTCGGCTCGAACACGGTCTTTTCGCAGGTCGACTCACCCTCGAGCGACTGAGCGAGATCACACCCAAAGTCGGTATGTGCACGTTCGACGCCGAGCTGATGCGCACTCTTTTGGGCCAGTTCGCCGACATCCCCGGGCTGCCGGAGGACGACGGGGCAGGCCTCGAGTGCGACGCGTTCAGTGTGGGTGTGACATTCAGCGCCGTCGCCGGTCAGATTGGCGGCCTCGGCACGTCCTCGCGATCGAGCCTCGAGCCCTGCGAACAGGTGCAGCCGCTCGTCCCTGACCTCTGCTGTCCGAGCGAATGGAGCAAAGGCAAACCGCGCTTCGAAACCTGCGATTCGCCTGCGAAGGTCGTCAAGGCTGCTCGCTTCGACGCGCGAGCGAGTGCGACCGAGATTCCGGTCCCGGCTCCCGCGCCGTACTAGGCCTCGTTTCGAGTCAGGCGCCCGCGCTTCGGCGCTTGCGCACGGAGTCGGCCAGACCGTCGATGACCGGCACGGTCGCGTCCCAGCTCATGCAGGCGTCGGTGATGCTCTGCCCGTATGTGAGCTCGGTGCCCGGCTCGTTGTTCTGACGGCCCCCTTCGAGGAAGCTCTCGAGCATCACGCCGAACACACCCGTGCTTCCCTCCGCGATCTGCTCGCCAATCTGCATCGCGACGCCCGCTTGCTTCTCATGATCCTTGTGGCTGTTGGCGTGGCTGCAGTCGACCATGACTCGCCCTTCGAGGCCCGCGGCTTCGAGCATCTCCACTGTGGAGGCCACGTGCTCGGCCCCGTAGTTTGGTTTCCCCGCACCGCCTCGGAGGATCACGTGGCAATCGAGGTTGCCCTTCGTCGCGACGATCGCGGTTAGCCCTTGCTTCGTCACCGAAAGGAAGTGATGTGGGTTGCGCGCTGCGCGAACCGCCTCGACGGCAATGATCACGGTCCCGCGTGTTCCGTTTTTGAACCCAACCGGCATCGAAAGGCCGCTGGCGAGCTCGCGATGGACCTGGCTTTCGGTGGTCCGCGCGCCGATCGCGCCCCAGGACACCAAGTCGGCGACGAACTGCGGCGAGATCGGGTCGAGGAACTCGGTGCCCGTCGGCAAGTCCATTTCCGCGAGCGTGCTCAGGAAGCCTCGCGCCACACGCAGCCCGTGATTGATGTCGAAGCTGTCGTCGAGGTTGGGGTCGTTGATTAGCCCCTTCCAACCGACAGTCGTCCGCGGCTTCTCGAAGTACGTGCGCATGACGATCACGAGATCTTTGGAGTGCCGCTCGCGCAAGCCCTTGAGCCGCTTTGCGTAGTCGAGCGCGGCGTCCGGATCGTGAATCGAACATGGACCTACGACGACGAGCAGGCGGTCGTCGCGGCCGTGGACGACGTCACTGATCTCTGTGCGCGCTTTCGCGATGCGCCCGATGGCTTCTTCGCCGGGATGGATTTCCTCCATCAAGATTGCTGGCGGGATCAGCGGACGAAGGTCCTGGATCCGTACGTCGTCAGTAGGGGGGCGGAACATGAGAGACGGCTTTCTAGCATGGAAGCACCACGGCGTCTCCCTTGCCCGAACTACAATGCCCTGTGCTACATGCCGACCTCGTGGCTGTTTTCGTCAGGCTCTTTCCGCTGTGGGTCACTCTCGGTGGTGTCGTCGCGCTGATCTATCCGCCGGCGTTCCAGTGGTTCCTCGACTACGGACTGATCAGCCCCGGTCTGCAAATCATCATGCTGGGCATGGGGCTTACCCTTCAGCTTTCCGATTTCTCCAGGGTTTTGCGGGCGCCGGCGCCGATTCTCTGGGGGGTGCTTCTGCAGTACACCGTCATGCCCCTGCTGGGTTGGGGGGTGGGCTACTTGTTTCAACTGCCCACCGTGTTCGCGGTTGGGCTGGTGCTCGTCTGTTGCTGTCCGGGTGGCACGGCGTCCAACGTAATCGCCTACCTGGCCAAAGCCGACGTCGCGCTCTCGGTTTCGATGACGGCGTTCTCGACGATGCTTGCAGCCGCCTGCACGCCGCTCCTCACCACATGGATTGTCGGGAGCAGAGTCGACGTCGACGGCTGGGGCTTGTTTCTGAGCACGGCAAAGGTCGTCCTTCTTCCCGTCGCGGTCGGACTCGTCATGCGCCGCTACCTCCCTAAGCTCACGGAGAAACTTCTCCCCGTCGCGCCAGGGGCAGCCGTGCTGATGATCGTCTTGATCGTTTCCGCGATCCTCGGCGCTCAAAAGGACGCCGTTCTCGACTCCGGCCTGCAGCTTCTCGGCGCCGTTGTCACGACGCACGCCATGGGCTTCCTCCTCGGCTACTCGTTCGGTGGCTTCAGTGGTGGCTTCGGAAGCGTTGCGCGGACCATATCGATCGAGGTCGGGATGCAGAACTCCGGTCTCGGCGCCGTGCTCGCTCAGGCACATTTCGCCAACCCGCTGACCGCGATACCAAGCGCCATCTCGGCGATCAGCCACTGCATCATCGGAAGCGCCGTGGCGGCGGTCTGGTCTCGGAGGCCGCCCATCGACGCCCCCCCGGCCCCTGAACGCCAACGACCGTAGCGCCTCGACCGGCGTTTTTGCGAGATTCCTCACAATCCCTGGAAATCCTGTGAGGCTGCTTTATTCTGTAGGTGCTAGATTATGGTCTGTGTTGCGGAACCGCAATTGCATGAAATCCCGGATCTACCTACCGCTCGTGTTCCTCGCCCTGACCGCCTCGGCGTGCAGCGTGTACGACTCCAATCTCGTGGAGAAGGGGCTTGCAGGGGTCCCGGCGCGGCCGCCCATGGTAACGACCTCGGATGATGACGACGTCGAGGCGGTCTTCGCTGTGCACGACGTCTCGCTCGATCAATCGGGTGACCGCTGGCGGCGCTTTGGCTTGGACCTGGACGGAATGAACACGGCGTCGGTCGCCGACGCAGCGGAATGCGTCGGCTCGAGCGGGCGTCCACCACTCGATGGCGAAAAAGGGATCGACAATGCGTTCGGGCAGTACGTCTTGCCTACGGTCGTGAGCTTGATCCCATGCCTCGAAGACAACATCGCCCTCAATCAGGGCTCGGGTCGCGGCACGGTTCTCATTCGGCTTCGCGATTGGAACGGCACTCCGAATGACGCGAGAGTCGAAGTGTCTTCATTCGTCTCGGTCGACGGGACGTCACTGGACGATATCTCCGAGCTCGAGTGGTCGGGACCCAACGGCTCCGACCTCGTCCTCCCTGACAGCATCGATGATGCCCCGGATCCGGCCTGGGACGGTGAGGACTACTTTTTCGTCGATCCGTCCACGTTGATTGGCGGGGACCTCGATCGACCGGTGATCTGGAAGAGCGACGCGTACATTGCGAGCGGCCGCATCGTGCTTCCTCTCGATACCGATTCGACAATCGTGCTTCCGACGGGCCCCGGAACCTTTTCCATCACACTCAAAGGATTCCTGATCGCCGATCTCAGCGAAGATGGGCAGTCGCTCGACAAAGGCCTCATCGCGGGACGATTCCCGGCTGGCAAGCTCGTCAGCGCTCTCGAGCCAGTCGGGATCTGCAACGAAACCCTTCAAGAAAGCGTCATCGGACTGCTCACCGATCATCTCGATCTCCGTGCGGACGAAGGCGCCGGCGGCTCCGAGGACGAATGCACCGCTATCGGCGTTGCGATCACGTTCCAGGGCGCTCGCGCGCGAATCGCTGATCTCGTGGCACCTGTCGAGCTCCCAACTCCACAGCCCTGTGCCGGGCAGCAATCGGGCCTCGATCCCGCGTTCGACCGTTGCTGTCGTTCCGTAGAGCTCAACTCGCCCGAACAGCTCCCAGAAGAGTGCACGGCCGAGGACTTGCAGGCCTTCGTCAACCTGCCCAACCCGATTCCGGTTCCGCCGCAAGACGGTTTTTAGTCGACCTCGAAGGACTCGCCACAGCCGCAGTCGCCCGTTGCGTTCGGGTTCTTCCACTTGAAGCCGTAGCTCATCAGGCTCTGCTCCCAGTCGAGCGTTGCGCCCGCCAGAAATTCGATACTCCGATTGTCGACGATGACTTTGAGCCCGTCGAACTCGAACACCAAATCCTTAGTCGGCCGGATCTTCTTCGCGAAGTCATAGACGTAGTAGTAGCCCGAGCAGCCCCCACCCTTGACGCCCAGTCGCAACCCTTCGACGGGCGCGTCCGCGTCGGCGACCTTCTGTTTGGCCATCTCCACCGCTCGTGGCGTCAGGGTTATGCTCTGTGCTTCGCTCATCTGCCTCTATCTAAGGCGCGGGGCCCGCTTCCGCCAGCTCGGAGCTTCCCTCACCAATCGACTGGCTTTCCGCTCTCCCTGCGATTCCAGAGGGGCGATCGCTCACGGAGTCGGGCGACGGTCTCGATCACGGCGTCTCCAACCGCTTCGACCTCTTCCACCGTGGTGTCGCGCCCGAGTCCGAAGCGGACCGAGGCAGTACTCCAACTCTTCGGAATGCCCATCGCTTCGAGCACATAGCTCGGTCCGGGCGTTGCGGTGCTGCAGGCCGCTCCGCTCGACACCGACACGGCCCTGCCGAGCTCGAGCAGCAGTCCTGCCCCGTCGACGTACCCAAAGGAGAGATTGAGATTTCCAGGGTGCCGTGGTGCGGCGGCTCCGTTCAGGTGGGCTTCTTGGACGACTGAGAGCAGCCGGTCCTTCAATCGGTCCCTGAGGGCTTGGATGCGCTCCGCTTCCTGAGCGCCTTCGTTCTTCATGATCGCCGCGGCAGCGCCGAAGCCGACGATGCCCGGAACATTGAGCGTACCTGAGCGCAGGCCGCGTTCGTGGCCGCCCCCGTACATCTGGGGGCTAGGGATTTGCTGCGACAGAAGTGCTTCACGAACGTAGAGCGCCCCCACGCCTTTTGGGCCGTACATCTTGTGCGCCGAAACACTTGCCAGATCGATGTGCATCTCGTCGATCGAGAAGGGGACGTAGCCGAGTCCTTGTGCGGCATCGCAGTGGAACGTTACGCCGCGCTCCTTCGCGACCGAACCTATATCGGCCAGGCGCTGTACGACGCCGATCTCGTTGTTCGCGAGCATCACGCTCAGCAAGACGGTCTCGTCGGTGAGTGCCGCCGCGACGGCTTCGGGGGACACCATCCCGTCTTCGTCCACGTCGAGTCGGGTGACTCGCCAGCCAAGACGCTCGAGCTCAGCACAGCTGTCCAGCACGGCTCTGTGCTCGGTCCGGACCGTGACGATGTGCTTGCCATCCCGTTTGCGCGCCTCCGCTACACCGCGGATGGCAAGATTGTCGCTCTCCGTGGCTCCCGAAGTGAACACCAGCTCTTCGGGCTTCGAGCCGAGCAGGGTGGCGAGCTGGGCTCTCCCGCGCTCCGCCGCGTCCCGGGCCACCTTGCCGTGCCCGTGAGAGCGACTGGCCGCGTTGCCGAAGCGTTCGGTGAAGAACGGCAGCATCTCTGCCAGCACGCGCGGGTCGACTGGCGTCGTAGCGTGGTGGTCCATGTAAATCGGCGCTTCGTCCATCGGCTATGCCCATCGTAGCGCCGACCATGTGCGCCTCCAACGGGTTGATCTATGCTTCCCGCATGGCAGGAGCGAGCATTCTTTGCGCAACGGACTTGACCTCGGCTGGGCCCCGAACCGTCGATCTCGCGATCGCAGCCGCCCAGGCGTTCGGGGTCAAAATTGACCTGGTCCACGTCCTCGATGACGCGGATTCCTGGTGGCCGGAGTCGGCCGAGCTGCAGGCCGCTGCGGAGGCAGCCAAGGAGGACGCGACACGTTACGAGGCGGCACTGGAGGCTGAGCTCGAAAAGGAGCGCGATCGCTGCGTCGCGGCCGGTGTCGATTGCGAAGCCTTCGTGGTTCGGGGCAGGCCCTGGCGGGTCATTCCCGAGCTCGCAGGTGAGCGAGGCGCGTTTCTCATCACCATCGGTCCTTACGGGGCGAGCGGCGCGCGCTCGGTCCAAAGCAAGGGCGCGCCGGAGCGGGTTCTCGGCTCGACCGCGCAGCGGGTGATCCGCGCCGCGGACCGGCCGGTGTTCGTCGCCACAGGCGAGGAACCAATCCCCGAAGCGCTACGCGGCACGACGTGGCTGGTCGGTACCGACTTCTCGGCGTCCGCCTTGGCGGCGGTGAGTTGGGCGAAGCGAGCGGCAGCTCGTGTGCAAGGTGAGCTCCACGTTGCCAACGTCGTCATTCCCGCAGGTGGCGAGGAGAAGCCCGACGAGGAACGAACATGGCGTCAGGTTCTCCGCGACCAGAGCAAGCTCGAAGCTGGAAAGAAACTAGCCGCGTACATCGACGAGCACGCGCCTGGGGCACAGCTTCACCAGGTAGTTTCGGCAGATTATGCATCTCACGCGATGTGTGAAACCGCGCAGGGCATCGAAGCGGACGTCATGGTCGTGGGCACGCACAGGCAAGGTGTGCTCGGCCGTCTGCTTGTCGGCAGCACTGCGTCACGCTGTCTGAGGATCGCACCGATTCCGATGCTAATGGTCCCCGAGCAAGCTCGGTAACCCGTCCAGGCTCTGAGCGTTGTTTTCCTCTTGGTACTTGGCAACAGCGTCCGGGCCCTTGTTCTCGGCCCAACGCTGGAGCTGATCGCGTTCGCCTCGATAGTCGTATAGAGGAACGCCGTAGCCGCATGAGTCACTGATCCGAGTCGCTCGCACGCGGATGATCGCGCGGACGCCCGGGTACTCATCGAATTTCGTGCGCAAGGCTGCGAACTCTTCGTCACCCGGTTCAATGACGTCGCCAGACCCGTGGACGCGCACGATTCGAGGTGGACCATCGAATGCGCAGAACATGACGCAGATGCGTCCGTTC
This sequence comes from Polyangiales bacterium, assembly GCA_048550275.1. GTDB lineage: Bacteria > Myxococcota_A > Polyangia > Polyangiales > Houyiibacteriaceae > SG8-38. The sequence goes on along the minus strand of JBLYYU010000248.1, from coordinate 8,945 downwards.
TCACGCACGTGTGCGATCGTCTCGACGCCGCTCCCGGTGAAATCCAAGTATGCGATACTCTGATCATCCAAGACGGTGAACGTTCCAGGGAGGCCCTTCGGCGATAGGTTGATGTGACCGTCAGCGCCCATCGGCGCGGTTGCGACGAAGAACATCTTCTGCGCTTCGATGAACTTGCGGAGCTTGGGCTCGAAGGTCTGGAACGTCTTGGCCATGGGCCAACCTTGACACCCAGTCGACAGTACTCTAGATCCGGATATAGGACTGAAACAGTCCGGTATGTAACCCACTGAAAATGCTACGGATTTCTAAATTGACCGACTACGCAGTCGTTCTGGCTACGCATCTGGCGGCGGCCGAAGGGCCCCACGCGGCCCGCGATCTCGCCGTGCAGACGCAGATTCCAGAGCCTACCGCGAGCAAAGTTCTCAAGACGCTTGCTCGTGCCGGGGTCGTGACGTCGCAGCGTGGCGCCAAGGGCGGCTACGCGCTCGCCCGAAGCCCGGAAGCGATCGGCGTTCACGAGATCATCGAGGCGGTGGAAGGTCCAATCGCCGTGACCGAATGTTCGGACGAAACGGCGGACTCGTCTTGTGAATACGAAACGAGCTGCGGGGTGCGCGCCAACTGGCAGCGCATCAACCACGCGGTTCATCGCGCCCTGTCCGAAATCAGTCTTGCGGACATGGCTTTTCCAGGCGTCGCCGAGTTGGTCTCGATCGCGCGGTCCAGCAAAGAGGCGGACCAAATGCGGTCCGCACATCCCTCAGGGAGCGAAGTCCACTGAGTTGGAGTGAGGCATGTCAGCAAGCACCGAACAAATCGACGACCTTCTCAAGAAGAGATACGACGCAGGCTTCGTCACCGACATCGAGCAAGAGTACGCTCCGCCCGGTCTGAGTGAAGAGATCGTCGCCTTCATCTCCAACAAGAAGGAAGAGCCCGAGTGGTTGCTCGAGTGGCGGCTCAAGGCATACCGGCGCTGGCTCGAGATGAAAGAGCCGACCTGGGCGAAGGTGAGCTACCCGCGAATCGATTTCCAAGACATCTGCTACTACGCTGCACCCAAGACCAATGAAGACGCACCCAAGAGCCTCGACGAAGTCGACCCGGAGCTCCTCGAAACCTACGAAAAGCTAGGAATTCCGCTGCACGAACGCGAAGTGCTCGCCGGCGTGGCGGTCGACGCAGTCTTCGACAGCGTTTCGGTCGCGACGACGTTCCGCAAAAAGCTATCCGAGGTCGGCGTCATCTTCATGCCGTTCTCGGAGGCGGTGAGGGAGCACCCGGAGCTGATCAGGAAGTACCTCGGTTCGGTCGTCCCGGTCTCGGACAACTTCTACGCGGCGCTGAACAGCGCGGTGTTCAGCGACGGTTCGGTCGTCTACATTCCAAAAGGCGTTCGCTGCCCGATGGAGCTCTCCACGTACTTCCGAATCAACGCCGCGAAGACCGGGCAGTTCGAGCGCACTCTGATCATCGCAGATGAGGGCAGCTACGTGAGCTATCTCGAAGGCTGCACCGCGCCGATGCGTGACGAGAACCAGCTGCATGCGGCCGTCGTCGAGCTCGTCGCTCATCAAGACGCCGAGATCAAGTACTCCACCGTCCAGAACTGGTACCCCGGCGACGAGAACGGGAAGGGCGGCATCCTCAACTTCGTCACCAAACGCGGTCTCTGCGAGGGCGCGCGTTCCAAGATCAGCTGGACGCAGGTGGAGACTGGTTCGGCGATCACCTGGAAGTACCCGAGCTGCATTCTCAAGGGAGACGACTCGATCGGGGAGTTCTATTCGGTGGCCTTGAGCAACCACCGGCAGCAAGCCGATACGGGCACCAAGATGATCCACCTCGGCAAGAACACGAAATCTACCATTATTTCCAAAGGTATCAGCGCCGGGCACGGGCAGCAGACGTACCGCGGCGGGGTCAAGATCTCCCGCGGTGCCAGCAATGCGCGGAACTACACTCAGTGCGACTCGCTTCTGATCGGTGACAAGTGTGGCGCGCACACGGTTCCGTACGTCGACGTGCGGAACAGCTCTTCGAAGCTCGAGCACGAGGCTACGACGTCGCGCATCGGAGACGACCAGCTTTTCTACTGCCGGCAACGCGGGCTCTCCGAAGAGGATTCGGTGAGCTTGATCGTCAACGGCTTCGCCAAGCAGGTGTTGAAAGAGCTGCCGATGGAATTTGCGGTCGAGGCGCAGAAGCTCCTCGGCGTTAGTTTGGAAGGAGCGGTCGGCTGATGTTGAAGATCGAGGACCTGCACGTCGAAGTAGACGGCAAAGTCATCCTCAAGGGGATCAACCTCGAGATCGAGGCGGGGCAAGTACACGCGATCATGGGGCCGAACGGTTCCGGCAAGAGCACGCTCGCGTACGTATTGGCGGGCCGCGACGGCTACGAGGTCACGAGAGGCCGGGTCACCTACAAGGGCCAGGATCTGCTCGACATGGAACCGGAACAGCGTGCCGCGGAAGGCCTGTTTCTCGGCTTCCAGTACCCAGTGGCGATACCCGGGGTGAGCAACATCTACTTCCTCAAGGCCGCACTCAACGCGATTCGAAAACACCGCGGCGAGCCGCCTCTCGACGCCATCGATTTCATGATGCTCTCGAAAAAGAAAGCAGCACTGGTTCAGCTTCCGGACGAGCTCACCAAGCGCTCGGTCAACGACGGATTCAGCGGCGGTGAGAAGAAGCGAAACGAAATCTTCCAGATGGCCATGCTCGAGCCGTCGCTCGCCGTGCTCGACGAAACCGATTCTGGGCTCGATATCGACGCACTGAAGGTCGTCGCCGAAGGCGTGAACGCTCTACGCGGCCCCGAGCGCTCCATGCTCGTCATCACGCACTACCAGCGCCTTCTCGACTACATCGTTCCGGACGTCGTGCATGTCCTCATCGATGGCCGGGTCGTTCGAACCGGAGACAAGAATCTCGCGAAGCAGCTCGAAAAAGAGGGGTACGCCGAGGTTCGGGACGCCCAGCAACCGTGACTGGAGCAAACCAGCAGACGCTGCTCGCGAGCGTACCCAGCTCGTTCGACACCGGGCCCGACTGGCTGCGTGGGCTTCGTGACCGTGCGGCGGACAACCTTCGCAGCGACGGGCTGCCCACGAAACGCACCGAGGCCTGGCGCTTCACTCCGGTGCGTTCGATCGTCGGTGCGGACTTCTCGCGCGACCGCGACAGCGCGCCAGCCTTCTCATCCGAGCTTCCAGACGGAGTGGTCGCCCGGAGTCTCGCGAAGGTCCTTGCGGAAGAGCCCGACCTCCTCGACGGGCGCCTCGAACTTGCGGGCGCTCCCAGCCACTTCGCGGCCCTCAACACCGCCCTGTTCGAAGACGGAATTTGGATCGATGTCCCTGCCGGCGAATGCGTCGAATTGCCGGTTGAGGTTCGCCACCTGATGTCCGGGGGACCCGAATCGAGCGTCTCGTATCCACGCATGCTCGTCACCCTGGGCGAGTCCGCGGAGCTCACGCTGATTGAGAGCTACGCCGGTACCCGAGGGGAGCGCCTCACCAACTCCGTCGTTGAGATCGAGCTCGGCCGAAACGCCAAGATGAGCCACGTTCGCGTGCACGAGAACGCCGGGTTGCAAGTCGGCCGCGTCGACGTCCGGCAAGATGCGGACAGCCGGTACCGATCGACCGTGGTGACCCTCAGCGGCGCGCTTCATCGTTTCGACGTCCGCTGCCTTCTCCAGGGCCGAGGTGCTGAATGCCAGCTCGACGGCGCCTACCTGGTAGAGGGCGAGGACCATGTCGACCACCACACCTTGGTCGAGCATCAGGCGCCCCATTGCAGAAGCGAGCAGACGTACCGCGGGATAGCGTCGGGGAAGGGGACAGCCGTCTGGGACGGCGTCGTCATCGTTCACCGCGACGCTCAGAAGACCGAGGCCCATCAGGAGAACCGCAACCTGCTGCTCTCCGACTCCGCTACCGTGCACACCAAACCGCATCTGGAAATCGACGCCGACGACGTGGTTTGCAGCCACGGCGCCACAGTCGGCGCGCTCGACGAGGACCAGCTCTTCTACCTGCGCACTCGCGGCATCCCCGAGGAGCTGGCGCATACGATGCTCACATATGCTTTCCTCGAGTCGATCGTCGACCGGGTGAGCCATGAACCGACGCGCACGCGAATGCGGGAAGCGCTGCTCGCCAGAGTCCCTCGCGGCGAAGAGGTTCGGGAGGTTACGTGAACGAGCTCACGCCCGTCGCCGCCACCGCTTCATCAGCGTTCGACGTCCGGAAGGTCCGCGAAGATTTCCCTGCCCTGCATCAAGAAGTGCACGGTAAGCCGCTGGTCTATTTGGACAGCGCGGCGACCTCGCTCAAGCCGCAGGCTGTGATCGACGCCGTCAACGAGGTGTACGCGAAGGATTGCGCCAACATCCACAGGGCGGTTCACCTGCTCTCCCAGCGAGCCACCGCCCGCTACGAGGAGGCACGGGGCAAAGTCCGCGCGTTCTTGAACGCCGCTAGTAAGACGGAAGTCGTTTTCACGCGCGGTACGACCGAAGCGATCAATCTCGTGGCGCAGAGCTGGGGCCGAAGCTCCCTTCGCGAAGGCGACGAAATCCTCGTCACTGAGCTCGAGCACCATTCGAACATCGTGCCCTGGCAGATCCTCTGCCAGCAAACCGGAGCAAAGCTCGTCGTCGTTCCGATGAACGACCTCGGTGAGATCTTGCCAGCAGCGTTCGAGGAGCGTCTCAGCGATAGGACGCGCCTGGCGGCGATCGCTCACGTTTCGAACGCGCTCGGCACCGTCTTGCCCGTCGCTGAGCTCATTTCCCTTGCGCAGGATCGCGGTGCCGTCGTGCTGCTAGACGGGGCGCAAGCCGTTTCCCACGTCGATGTCGACGTCCAAGCGCTTGGATGCGATTTCTACGTTTTCAGCGGCCACAAGCTCTATGGCCCAACCGGGATCGGCGCACTGTACGCGAAGGAGCGCCTCCTCGATGCGATGCCGCCGTACCAGGGTGGCGGCGACATGATTCGTTCTGTCACCTTTGAAGAGACGATCTACAACGAATTGCCCTACAAGTTTGAAGCCGGCACCCCGAACATCGCCGGCGCGATCGGACTCGGCGCCGCGATCGACTACTTCAACTCCTTCGATGCAGAGGCCGTCCTAACGCACGAAGAAGCGGTCCTACGCTACGCGAGCGATGCGCTCGAGTCGGTTTCGGGTTTGCGGCCCATCGGCACCGCGCCTGGCAAGGTCGCCGTGCTCTCTTTCCTGATGGACTGCGCACACCCGCATGACATCGGCACCATCGTCGATTCGGAAGGTGTCGCCATCCGGACGGGTCACCACTGCGCGCAACCCGTGATGGAGCACTTCGGTATCGCTGCGACAGCGCGTGCCTCTCTCGGAATCTACAACACGACGGACGACATCGACGCGCTAACCAAAGCACTCGAGAAAGTACAGGAGCTGTTCGGCTGATGGATCTTCGTGAGCTCTACCAAGAAGTGATCCTCGATCACGGAAAGAACCCGCGGAACCACCAATTCCCAGAGCCGTACAATCGTGAAGGCCGCGGGTACAATCCGCTTTGCGGCGACAAGGTCGCCCTGCGCTTGCAACTGGACGGCGATACCATCACCGACATTGGCTTCGTCGGTCAGGGCTGCGCCATTTCGCAAGCGTCGTGCTCGACCATGACCGAGGCGATCAAGGGCAGGAAGCTCGCCGATGTCGAACGGCTCTTCGGAAAGTTCCACACGATGTTGACGAGCGACGACGGCGCCGCTGAAGACTTCGAGACGCTAGGCAAGCTCGCCGTGTTTGCTGGCGTTCGCGAGTTTCCGATGCGCGTCAAATGCGCCACCCTCGGGTGGCACACCCTCAACCAGGCCCTTCGCAACGAGGGCGGCGAAGTGAAGACGGAGTAGAGCGGTGGGCGACGACATCGAGCGCTTGAAGATCCACAAGATCGAGCCGCGGTCCACCTCGGACCACGTGTTCTTGCCGGTCACGGAGCCACATCATCCGCCTACCGAACCGATCAGCGAAGCCGTGGGCGGCACCGGGGAGAAGCCTGCAGCGCCGATCGACCGGGAGCAGGTGCAGGCCGCCGTGCTCGAAGCCCTGCAGACCATCTACGATCCGGAGATTCCGGTGGACATCTACGCGCTCGGATTGATCTACGGAGTCGAGGTCGACGAAGACGGTCGCGCTGAGATTCGCATGACCCTGACCGCACCGGCCTGTCCGGTGGCGGGGGCGTTGGTCGAGGAAGTCGCAGAGAAATCGGGTCGGGTCGAAGGCGTCTCCACCTCGCACGTCGAGTTGGTCTGGGATCCACCCTGGACCCCTGACCGAATGACCGAGGCCGCCAAGCTCGAGCTCGGGATGATGTAGCGAAAGCCGCGGCCGACTACTTCTTCTGCCCGGAGAACTGGTCGTCTTTGGTTCTGAACAGCACGTTGAACGTGGTCAGTGAACCGTAGCAGCCGGTGATGTACTGCTGGAGCTGGACTTTGTCTTCGTCGCTCAGGTTCTTGTTGCCGTTCACCTTCTGCTCGAGCACCCGGAGCTTGTCGCGAACCATGACGATCTTCTTGAAGAAGACGTCGAGAGGTATGCGTTTCTCCTGAGTGCCCTCTCGGCCTGGAACGAGAACCAGCTCGCCCTCGTTCCAGCGGTCGCCCATTTCGACGTCGCGAACGCCGAGCTCGTCGAGAAGCACCTCCCGTAGCACTTGTCGAAACGTTTCTTGATCCATGTCGATTCCAATCTCCGAAGGAATGATGGGGCGTGGTTTGGGAGCGGGCTCGTCGCGATAGGCGCGCGGTGTACCGACAGCGGGCTTTCGTTTGAGCGCCTGATCCCAGGGCACGTCCTTGGGCTTGTGGCTCGAGCAGGTCGCCATGTCCCTGAGCGGCCAACGACCTTGCCCAAGCCTGCAATCCCCGACCCATGACTCATCGGGCTCCTGGCGTTTGCGGATGTACCAGCCGCAAGTTCCGCATCGGCCTGAGAGGTCACGGTCCATCGCGGCCGGAGGTTATGACAGTCGCCGGTTCGATGCCAGCGCTCCGGTATCCGATGGTCAGTGCTACGCTGCCGCGTGCTCTACTTTGCGTACGGTTCGAATCTCGATTCTGAGAACTGGGCTCTTTGGTGCGCGAGCAAGGGATTCGACCCGGAGTCCATCGAATCGCTGGGGCCCGCATGGCTGCCGGACCACGAGCTGGTGTTCCACTACCAGTCGCGTCTGCGTAAAGGTGGCGCGCTAGATTTGCATCCGCGACACGGTACGGCGATCCCTGGCGCCCTGTTCCGCGTTCACGACTGGGAAGGGCTGGACGCCAAAGAGGGCGTGTCCGGAGGGTTCTATCGACGCATATCGGTCACCGCCCTCACGGACGACGGACGTGCTCACTCGGCGACTACGTATTGCGTCTGCGATGAGCGAATCGGGAGCTTCGTCCCTCCAGGGCCGGAGTACCGAGAGATCGTCAAGCGTGGACTCTCGCGTTTCGGTCACACCCATGATGCGCTTCTAAGCGCCGCGGCGGGAGAGTCGGCGCAGCCTAGTCCGGCGCATGTCTTCACCTATGGAACCCTGATGCGGGGCGAACGCAACCACGACTTGTTGTCCTCTCGCGTCATACATGCGCACGGACCTGCCCGAGTAGATCGAGCGACGCTGCTTCACATCGACTGGTATCCGGGGCTGGTGCTCTGCGACGAAGGTTCTGTTCACGGTGAGCTCTACGAGGTCGGCGATGTGCCGGATACGCTCCGAGAGCTCGACTCTTACGAGGACTTCTTGGGCTACGATGGAGGAGGCTCGCTCTACCGGCGCTCACTGATCAGCGCTGCGACGAGCGAAGGCTCAGTCCTCGCCTGGACGTACATCTATTTGGGTGACAGCGACGCTTTTCCAGCGATTCCGTCGGGTCGCTGGACGGCCCCTTGACCCAAACGCGGCCGACCGTAGAATGGGAAAGGTAATGAGAACTCACAGCGACATCCTGCGTAACTACTTTTTTTGGTTCACCGACTGAGGTGGCCTGCGCGATTTGTCGCTCAAAGGCCGCCTCTCAGGGCGGCCTTCTTGGTTTAAAGAACTAGGGCCGTCGTGAGAGGGGCTGGGAGCCCCGAACGATGGCACGGACAAATAGAAACCAAGCTGACGATAGACATTCTCGCGTTCGCGCGCGGCCGCGGAAGGCGACCGTGGTTCACGACGGCTCGGCGTTCCAGCTCGCCGCCGACCTCCGCGACTACGGCTTTGACGTGGCCGAGGGGCCGGTTCTCTCGTCTTCGAGGCTTCATTCGGATCCCGGGACTCTCGCCATACTCGCGACCCGCCCAAGCGCGACGCGAAGCGAGCGATTGCGAGAATGGACGCGTCAGCTCTGTGGGAACGGCGCAACGATCCTCGCAGTGGGCTCCGCCGTAGGCCCGGTCGCCGAGATCTTTGGCGCGCCGCGCTCGGTGCCGTCCGCAGAACGTGCGAGCGGCCGCCTGGTCAACATCGGTTCGGCGAGAGAAGGGCTCTTCGTCGGTCTACCCGAGAAATTCCGCCTCGCACTTCCCGCAGGGCACCGATTCGATGCTGCCGAAGTTGGCTCCGAATTCGGCACAACCGCCTGGAGTCAGGATGGCGAGCTGATCGGCGCCTCACACGTCTTCCGTCCTGTGCACTTGCTGCACGCCGGGGCAGTCGAAAGCACCGACGTACGCCCGGTCGTGGTGCGGAACCTCTTGAGGCTATTGCGTGAGAGGGGTGGGCGGGCGTTCTAGCTGCCCGGATTGCTGGGCGTGGTTGTGGGACGGGTGGCTGCGTGCCGGGGCGCCGGCGGCCGCGGATGTGGTGGGGGGGGTCGCGGGAACCGGGGCGTGGGATCGCCTTGCAAAAAATCGTCTCCATCGCCGCCGCGCAAAAAGTCGCCGCCGAACCCGCCTTTC
>JBLYYU010000247.1:0-12310 GCA_048550275.1 Polyangiales bacterium | reverse complement strand
GTGCATCCAGCAGCGCGCGAACGGCTTGCCCGTCGCAGCCTCGCTCTGAGCGATTTCGTTTTCATGGTGTGGGAACACCAGATCGAGGCCCCCGCCGTGAAGGTCGAGGGTGTCACCTAGATGCTTCATCGACATCGTTGAGCACTCGATATGCCAACCCGGGCGCCCGCGACCCCAGGGACTGTCCCAACCCCAAGCGTCCGCTTCGCTTCTTTTCCAGAGCGCGAAGTCGGCAGGGTGACGCTTGCGCGCGGTCTGTGCATCGTCGAGGCGATCGCTCGCTCCGAGCTTCATCTGCGTGAGGTCGCGATGGCTCAGCTTTCCGTAGTCGGGGAACGACTCGACCGAGAAGTACACGTCGCCGTCTGCAACGTACGCGTGATTGCCGTCAATCAGCCGCTGCACCAGATCGAAGATGTCTTCGAGGTGTGTGCTCACGCGTGGTTCCATGTCCGGGTCCACATTGCCGAGCCGGTGCATGTCTTCGCTGTACGCTTCCGCGAAGCGGGTTGCGAGCGTCGTCGGCTCGGTGTTGGTTTCCGAGGCGCGTTTGAGGATCTTGTCATCGACGTCCGTGATGTTTCGGACGTAGGTGACCTTCATGCCGTTGGAGCGGAGATGCCGAACCAGGACGTCGTAGACTACGTAACAACGGGCGTGGCCGAGATGCGCGTAATCGTAGACCGTTGGCCCGCAGACGTACACGCGGGCGTGGTCGGGGTCAGCGGGCTCGAAGCGCTCCTTCTGGCCCGTCAGGGTGTTGTACAGGCGTACGTTCATGATCGGCGAAGTCTGAGCACTTTCCGCCCCTTGGGGCAAGGTTGCGTGGTTGACCCCGTTCGTCTGCCCGCTAGAACCAGCAAATGCTCACGATCTACGAACAGGGTCAACCGGGCTATGACGACACGTTAGCGTCTTTGAGCCGCCGCGGCGATGAAGATCTCGCCCGTGTCGAGCCCGATGTGCGGGCGATCCTCGACGCGGTGCGCGAGCGGGGCGACGAGGCCGTGCTCGAGTACACAGAGCGCTTTGACGGTCGCCGCCCGGAGTCCCTGGTCTTGGATCGGAAAACTTGGTTGATGGACGCCCAAGCCGTCGATCCAGCGGTTCGCGAGGCCCTCGAGGCGGCGGCCGACAGGATTCGCCGGTACCATGAGCACCAACGGGAGACCGGGTTCCGCTACGAAGAAGATGGCGTGGAGCTCGGCCAACGGGTCAGACCGGTCGCGGCCGCGGCGGTCTATGCGCCGGGCGGGAAGGCTCGCTATCCGTCAACCGTTCTGATGACCGCGATTCCGGCTACCGTCGCCGGCGTGGAGCGGATCGTGTTGGTAACCCCCAACCCGACGCCGGAGATTCTCGCAGCGGCAGAAGTAGCTGGCGTGACCGAAGTCGTCGACGCGGGCGGCGCACAAGCGATTGGTGCCGTCGCGTACGGAACGGAGTCCGTCGCGCGAGTCGACAAGGTCGTCGGGCCCGGGAACATCTACGTCGCGTGTGCCAAACGACTCGTCTTTGGCGCGGTGGACATCGATTCGATCGCTGGGCCGAGCGAAATCCTCGTCGTCGCAGATGAGGGGGCGAACCCGGACGTCGTCGCCGCAGATCTTCTCTCGCAGGCCGAGCACGACGAAGCTGCATATCCGATGGCGGTCGTGCTGTCGCGGGCGAAGGCGGACGCTGTCGATGCGGCGGTCGTAGAGCAGCTCGCTTTGCTTCCGCGCCGCGCAATCGCGGAACAGTCGGTGCGCAACAACGGTTACTGTTTCGTGGTCGACGATCTCGAGGAGGCGGGCCGCGTGGCTACCGAGCTCGCGGCCGAACACTTGAGCCTGTCGGTGTCTGATTCCGAAGCCATGCTCCCGAAGATCGGCGCAGCCGGTGCAATTTTCATGGGCTACTGCACACCCGAGGCCGCGGGCGACTACGCGGCCGGGCCAAGTCACGTCCTGCCCACCGGCGGGGCAGTTCGGTTCGCGTCGCCGCTCGGCGTCTACGATTTCGTCGTTCGCTCGTCGCTCATTCGCTACTCACGGGCTGCGATCATGAAGCAGGCCGACCTGCTCGAGAGCCTTGCGCGACTCGAGGGCCTCGAAGCCCACGCCCGAGCGGTAGCCATACGAAGAGCCAAGTGACTGGGAGTATCGCAGTGGAAGCGCTCGACGGGCACCCATCTCGAATGCGGCACGATACGTTGGAGAAGCGACTCGCTCGCGAGATGGGGCGATGCATCGCGGACTACGAGCTCATCGATTCCGGCGACCGCGTCATGGTCGCGATCAGCGGCGGCAAGGACAGTTACACTCTGCTGCACCTTCTCGAACGAGCGCGCCGACGTGCACCCGTGCCCTTCGAGATCATCGCCGTACACCTCGACCAGGGACAGCCGGGGTACGACGGGACCGCGCTAGAAGCGTGGCTGCGTGAAGGTGGCTACGCACACCGGATCGTTCGACGGGACACGTACCAGCTGGTCACGGAGACGATCCCCGAGGGGCAGACCTATTGCAGCATGTGCTCGCGCTTGCGGCGGGGCATCCTCTACAACGTCGCGCAGAGCCTGGGTTGCACGAAGATCGCGCTAGGGCATCATCGCGACGACACAATCGAGACGCTGATGCTCAACATGATGTTCAACGGCGCGCTCAGCGCCATGCCCGCAAAGCTGGTGAGCGACGATGGTCGAAACACCGTCATCCGGCCCATGCTCTATTCGTCGGAGCGCGACATCGCTGCGTATGCGGACGAGCTCGATTTCCCGATTATTCCTTGCAACCTCTGCGGCTCTCAGGAGAACCTCTGGCGGCAGCAAGTCAAAGAGCTGCTCGACGACCTCGAAAAGCGAGCTCCAAAGGTACGGCAAAGTATGTTGGCGGCCTTGAAGAACGTGCGCACGACTCATCTCCTCGAAACGAGCTCCTCCAAATGAAGCGCATCATCGCAGCTCTCGGCTTGCTCTTGGTCTTTGCCGCGTCGGCGCCGGTGTCCGCCCAAGAGATCAACATCGAGCGCTTCCGGCCCTCCCTCGACCGGTTTGGTTTTCTCGGGTTCAACGGGAGCGCGACACCAGGTCACGCGCGCTACAACCTCGGGCTTTCGACCTGGTATTCGAATCGGCCGCTGCGCATTCAGTACCCGAACGGCACTGGCGATCAGCTCATCGATCATCGAATGACGGGCGACCTGTTTTTCGAAGTCGGTCTGTTCGGCCGCTGGTCGCTCGCATTGGAGGTGCCGCTGGTGCTCTACCAGACCGGCGAAACGGTCGACCCGGTCAGCGGGCCTCGCTCGTTCACCGGCTTTGCCGTCGAGGATCCGCGATTCACCACGAAGGTCCGCTTCTACGGAGAAAAGACCGAGAAGACCCAGAACCGCCCGGACGGACCAGGGCTCGGCCTCCTGCTAACGCTCCCCGTACCGATCGGTAGCTCTAGCTTCTACGCCAGCGAAGGTCAGTTCAGCTTCGACGCGCAACTGCTCGCCGACTTCCATCTTCTCGGTGCCGGTGCGGGCATGATGCTCGGTTGGCGATACCGCGTGAACGAGCGCCGGCTCGGCGTCGACACCCTCGGGCAGGAGTTGCAGTACGGCGTTTCACTCAAGCCACCCATTCCGCCGGCCAAGGATCTCTTCGGCCTGCTCGAGCTTCGCGGAACGACCAGCTTCCGCGGCAAGAGCACCAACACGATGGAAGGCGACATCGGTATCCGCTGGACCAAGAACCACGTGACGCTGACCGCCGCGCTTGGGATGGGTTTCATCCGCGGCCTCGGTCAACCGCGCTTCCGGGCGATCGTGGGTTTCTCATGGTCACCACAGACCGATGACCTCGACGCCGACGGCATTCCCGACTCGCGCGACGAGTGTCCGCGTCTCCCGGAGGACATCGACGGCTTCGAAGACGAAGACGGCTGCATGGACCCGGACAACGACAACGACTTCATCCCAGACGTAGACGACAAGTGCCCGAACGAAGAGGCGATCGAGGGACGGGACTTGGACGAGGATGGCTGCACCGATCCGGAGTAGGGCGGTGCTGGCGCTCCCGCTCGCGTTGGTCTGCGCCTGTACCCCTCGAGGCGACCCCGGAATTGGGACTGGCTTCATCGACGACTTCGAGCGGGCGGAGCTCGGCAATGCGTACGACGCGACCGGTGGAAATTGGCGGATCGAATCCGGCCAACTCCGTGTGAAGGGAGCAAAGAACCATCCCCTCTGGCTCTTGCGGACACTTCCGCCGGAAGTGCGGGTGGAATTCGACGCGCGAAGCGAGAGCCCGGAGGGGGACATCAAGGTCGAGATCTTCGGAGATGGTGCCTCGTATGCCAAGGCCGATAGCTATACGGCGACCAGCTATGTCATCATCTTTGGCGGCTGGAACAACAGCCGAAATGTCCTCGCCCGCCTCGATGAGCACGGCCGTGATCGCGTCGTCGGGAAGGCCCAAGAAGTCCAGGTTGGGCGAGTCTATCGGTTCCGAATCGAGCGAATTGCTGGCATTCTGACCGTATGGGTGGATGGGGACATATTAGTGAAGATGGACGATCCGGAGCCGATGCGGGGCCGTGGGCACGACCATTTCGGGTTCAATAACTGGCAATCCGACGTCTGGTTCGACAATTTGAAGGTCACGCCGCTCTGACGGTGGGGTCATGACGCCAAAAGAATTCGAAATCATGTTGTCCGATGCCGAGGTGCAGCTCTCGCGCATCAAGCATTTGTATGAGCAGTGGTTTCAAGGGATCGAGCGGATAGAGCCGCAGATCCCCCGGAAGCAATTCGACCGATCCCTGCATGCGTTGCGCAAGGTTCAGCCGCGAAACACCGCGCTCCGTTTCCGCTATCAAACATTGCTCCAGCGCTACACCACGCTCAAGACGTATTGGCGGCGCATCGGCCGCCAAATCGAAGAGGGTACCTACCGACGTGACCTGCTCCGTGCGAGACGAAGGCGCGAGGCCGCGCGCGCCGAGCGGGAGCAAGACAAGAAGAGGCGAAGCAACGGGCCGCTCGAGCTCGACCCGAATGCGAACATGGACGTGGATGAGCTCATCGCCGATGCGACGAATCGGGTCGACGAGCTCATGCAAGCTCCGGAGGCAGCGGCCAAGGTCACAGCGAACAACGCCAACGAATCGGCGACCACCTTGCAGAACATCCGCGCGGAGGACGCGACTCCGGCGGCAACGGCCACTGCCTCGTCGCCGACGGCGCGGTTCTCGAAGCCCGAGTCGAACAAGCCCACGCCGCGCAGACAAGCTCCCAAGGGTGCGCCGCCTTCGAAGCGCCGCGCGCCACCGCCGATTGCGGCCCGCTCCAAGGGCCCGGGCGATGCACGCATGCGACAGATCTACGACAGCTACGTCGACGCCAAGCGTCAGAACAACGAGCGGACCGACAAGATCGACTACGAGACGGTCGCTAAGAGCCTGAAGAAGATGGTTCCGAAGCTCGATCGGAAGCACAAGGGCAAGCGCATCGACTTCAAGGTCGTCGTCAAGGACGGCAAGGTCGGCATCAAGCCGGTGGTGAAGAAGTAGGCTCGTCGTCCTGGAGCATCGGGTGCGAAACCTCGATTCGGGCATCGATAGCCTGCTTCAGTGCATGGAGAGAGCTTGGATCCAACGCGCTGATTGGGACGCCGCGGTCTCCGAGCGTGGCATGAGGCGTGTCGAGCTTGTCGCACTTGTTGAACACCAGAATTCGAGGCACGCGCTCTAGACCGAGGTCGACCAAGAGCTTCTCCGTAGTTTCGACGTGTTCGCTTCGGCAAGGGTCCGAGGCATCGATCACGTGAAGAAGGAGATCGGCGTCCTGCGTTTCGTCGAACGTCGCGCGAAATGCGGCGAAGAGGTCCTTAGGGAGGTCGCGGATGAAGCCGACGGTATCCGTCATGATCACGTTTCGGCCTGACGGAAGCCGGGTGGTTCGCGAGCGCGTGTCGAGTGTGGCGAACAGCTTGTCCTCCGCGATCACATCGCTACCGGTCAGCGCGTTGAGAAGCGTGCTCTTGCCTGCGTTCGTGTAGCCGACGATGGCGACGGTCGGCGTACCGCTTCGCTTGCGCCTCGAGCGCCGCTGTTCACGCTGCCTTCCGAGCTTCTTGAGCTGCGCTTGGAGCCGGGTGATGCGTTCCCGCGCCCGACGCCTCCCCACTTCGAGCTTTGTCTCGCCGGGGCCGCGTCCGCCGATGCCACCCGTCAAACGCGACAGCGCATCATCCCGTTGCCCGAGCCGCGGCAATAGGTACCGCATCTGCGCAAGCTCGACTTGCAGTTTGCCGTCACTGCTCTCGGCATGCTGCGCGAAAATGTCGAGGATGAGCTGCGTCCGGTCGACGATCTTGAGGTCGGTCATGCGCGCGATACTGTTGGCCTGTGCCGCCCTGAGCTCTCGATCGAAGATCAGCGTTTCGGCATCGAGCTGCATTGCGCGAATCACGACGTCCTCGAGCTTACCGCGCCCGAGCGCGTACCGAGGGTCGACGCGTTCGCGCACCTGGAGGATCCGGTCGGCCACTTCGACGCCCGCCGTTCGGGCGAGCTCTTCAAGCTCCCGGAGCGAGTCCTCGGCTTGGCCGGCGCTTCGCTTGTCGCACACGTGAACCAGGATCGCGCGCCCGTCCTTTGCCGTGACGCCTCGCGCGCGAGCCGCCTGGGCGAATTCCTGTTCGAGCGTGGAGATAATCTCCGCCGGGTTGTCGCGGGCCTTGGCGTAGGGGATCGGACCGAACGTGCGGAACGGTGGCTCGTTGCTGTCGTCGACGCCTGGGAAGTTGTGCCCGTAGTAGACGCAGAGAGCTCGCTCTTCGCCGGGGGCCAGGCAGATCGCGACCACCATGTCCAGGTGCAGCCGCGTGAGGTCGACCAGGTCGTCGCGGCTCAAGGGCTCGTTGCGCAGGTGTGTATGAATCAGTCTGAGGCCGCGAAGCCTGCCGGCGCCTGCACGCATGCGGCCGACGTCGGGCAGCATCAGCTTCGACGCGTCTCCGACAATCACATGGTGCACGGTGCCACGGCGATCCACCAGGACGCCAACCTGTCTCCCGGTCGCGTGCGACACTCCGACGAGCGCCTTAGTGAGCTCCGGGGTCGTGAGCCTGTCGAGCGGCACCTTGCGCCGATAGATCCGCTGTAACGCTTTGGTCTCGGAAGGACTCAGCCCACTGGTATCGCCGTAGATCTGCAAAGTTTCCTCAGCTCACCACAGCGAAACGTGAGTTTCGACCACGCCGAAACAACCGTCGAGCTCGCGCCCACAGACGCGGCCGGCAAAGCGGCCGTATGGTTGAACGAAGTCCGTTCGTACCAGTCCGAAGTTCGTATGGTCTTCGCGTGCTCCGCGCGGTTCGAATGTGATGTCGATTTCGTCGCTACCCGAGCTTTGGATGCCCCAGCGTTCGCTCTTCGGCTCTGCGGGCACGTCGAATCGCACCCCGGACAAGCGCCTCACTTTGCCGTCGACCCAGAGCGCATTTTCAAGGGAATGGCCGGCTTCGTCGTCGTAGACATCGGCGCTCAGGTTCAGGCCGATGACGGATCCGTCCGCGAGCGCTCCGCCCATCGAAGCCCATTTCCATTTGGTGATCCGGTCGGCTTGGGAGCGAGTCCAGTCGCTTGCTCCGAACCCGCCGTCGAGTCGGATCGTGCGGGGTCCGAGCTCGAGCTGGCCCGATGCCGGCCAAGCAGCGGCCTTGTGCGTGTACGCGTGCCTACGGGGACCGAGCTCTTTGAGCATGGCAAGCGATTCACGCTCGTCGATTCGCGCGTGTCCGCGCAGGCGCTCCGAGCCGAGGGGGATGTCGAGCTCGATGTCCCAGCCGTCGCGGGCAGTCAGCGACACTGTTGCATTGCGGGTCTTCCAGCTCGTCGTGCCGCGAACGGAGCTAGGCGCGATTCGGAGCGCCCGTCCGAGCGGCGACATCTCGCCGTGCTCGATGGCGCGCCGGTTCTGCACGCGATCGACCGCGTAGGCGAACAGGTTCCCGACATAGCCCAGGTGCACCAAGCCTACGGCGATGAACCATTCGTCGGTCGTAAATGACACGTAGTGCCACTCTTTGAGCCTGTAGCGCCGCCAGCCATCAGCCCGAAGCTCGGCGCGCGCAAACGGTGTGCGAAAGACGCCGGTTTGCCACTGATCGCCGACCAAAATGGAACCGGGGGCCTCGGGGAGTGATCCTGCTTCATTCATTCGAATTGATGGAGCCGCTCCTCTACGGAACGGGCGTCCGCGCTGTCTAGCGCGATTTGAAGTGGAACGGGAGGCGGGAGGGTGCGGATTCTCCGGCGAAGCGCATCGGCTCGGCCCCGGGCCTCGCGTAGGCGCGCCGCGAAGGCTGGGCTGCGGCCCGCTTCCGTGGCGAGCGCCTCTCGTAGACGGGCGGCGGCTTCGAGGTCCGAGCAGACCAGTAGCAAGTCGCAGCCGGCTTCGATCGCCAGCAATCCCGCCTCTTCGATCGCGTGCTGGTTCGTAACCGCCTTCATTTCGAGGTCGTCCGAGAAGACGGCATCGTCGAACCCGATCTCGTTTCGTAGCAAGTGCCCAATCGCCGCTTTCGACATCGTTGCGGGCACTCCGGGATCGACAGCGTCAAACACGACGTGTGCGGTCATCAGGGAAGGCACGCGTCCGACGGCGGCGCGAAAGGGGCGGAGCTCCACGTCGTCGAGGCGGCTGCGTTCGTGGCGGAGAGTTGGTAGAGCAAGGTGACTGTCGAGGTCGGTGTCGCCGTGACCTGGGAAGTGTTTGCCGCACGACAGGACGCCTCCTTCGTGCAGCCCATCGGAGAACGCTAGCGCGTGCTCGATCACGCTGTCCGCGGTATCCCCAAAGGCCCGGTCGCCAATGACGGGATTGTCTGGGTTCGTGTCGATGTCGAGCACCGGGGCGAAGTCCAAGTTGATGCCGATGGCGCGCAACTGACGACCGAGCACTCGGGCCGCGTCCCGAGTGAGCGCCGAATCGCCGATCGCCGCCAAGCTGCGCATGGGCGGCAAACGGAGCACCGGTTCGCCGAAACGCGCGACGCGGCCGCCCTCCTGGTCCACACCGACCAAGATCGGTTCCACGGCATCAGAGCCGCGGATACAAGAGGCTACCAATGTGGCAGCCTGGTCCAGGCTTTCGATGTTGCGCTTGAAGAGGATCAAGCCCGCTACCGCATCTTCCGACAGCCATTTGCGAAGCGCGGATGGCGCTTGGGTGCCGGTGAATCCACAAACTAGGACGTTTCCAGCTAGGCGTTCGAGCTCATTCATCTTGTTGGGGGACCGTAGCATTGGTCTTAGATTGCCGTCAGGACGGCTTGTTGCTACAAGGGATCAACAACTTCTTGCCCAACATGGGCACTGGAAATCGATGTCCCGAGTTATAGATTCTGACTTCGGCCGACCAGAAGACGACGAGCGAAGTGTCCTCGCAGAGGAGCCGCCCGAGCCCATCGTCTACGCCCACGCGATTCCGCGGAGGCTGGTCGACCAAGATGCTGCGAAGGTGATTCGCAGGCTCAACCGGCACGGCCATACGGCCTACCTGGTCGGTGGCGGCGTGCGCGACCTGATGCTCGGGCGAAAGCCGAAGGACTTCGACCTCGCCACGAGCGCTCGCCCATACGAGGTTCGCGACCTTTTTCGAAACTGCCGGGTCATCGGCCGGAGATTCCGTCTGGCCCACGTTCTCTTCTCCGGCGGGAAGATCATCGAAGTCGCCACTTTCCGGCGCGATCCCTCTCAGCACTTCGAGGTGATCAAGCCCAAGTTTGCGAAAAAGATCCCGCTCTGTGCTGGACCTGAGCCCGTGCGCCTGATCCCATCACGGCAGTCGATCACCGAAGGCGAAGACACCGATCTCTTGATCACCAACGACAACGTGTTTGGCGAGCCGCACGAGGACTCGATCCGCCGCGACTTCACGATCAACGGCCTGTTTTACGATCTGGAACGCGGCGAAGTGATCGATTTCGTAGGAGGTGTCGCCGACCTCGAAGAGCATCTGCTGCGGACCATTGGCGACCCGAACGTTCGCTTTCGCGAAGACCCGGTACGAATTCTCCGCGCTATCAAATTCAGCGCGCGCCTCGACATGGGCCTCGATCCCGACGTGTACGACGGGATGGTCCGGCACCGTGGCGACCTCCGCCGTGCCGCCGCGCCTCGGGTCCTCGAAGAGATCCTTCGTTTTCTGCGCGGGGGCGCTGCCCATCGTTCGGTCTTTCTTTCGTGGGATGTCGGAGTGCTCAGTGAGATTCTGCCGGAGCTGGCGTCCTTCCTGGACGATGAGGTCGAGGGCGCTTCTCTTACGTTCGGCCGCTTGAAAGCCATCGACGCGCTGGCTGCTGAAGATCGGCTTCCGGGCGACGCCGTCTTGCTCGCCGCTCTGTTGCTAGGGCCGATCGACGAGGCGCTCGAAGGCGTCTCCGATGTTCCGGTCGCTTACGAGGAGTTCATTCGGGAGCTTTCGCTCCGCCTCTCCTTGCCCCGGCGGCTCAAGGATCGCGTGCGCCTGCTCATCATGGCGCAGCGGCGCCTTCGCAGCGGCCGGATTCAGTCGATCGCCCGTCGAGAGTACTTCGCGGACGCGGCGACGGTTTTCGCCCTAGACCGCATGGCACGTGGCGAGGAGCTGCCTGCCTGGGCTCGGGAGCCGACGGACGCGGTCTACGATTCGGAACCCCATGCGCCGCGGCGTCGCCGCCGACGTCGCCGGCCGCGCAGCTAGCTAGTCGTCCGCCACGTCGACAATTAGCTCGAAGGCGCGCTGATGAACCTCCGCTTCGTCGGCGTCCGGCAATCCATCCGAGAGGTTCGTCACCACGAACAGAAGCTGCTCCGTCGTCTCGTGCAGTTGCAGAGGCAGATACGCCTTCGGCTCGGCTCCGGTCGGCGGTGCGGAGATTCTGGCGGTCTCGCTGCCGTCCGCGTCGAGTTGGACGGCGACGAACGACCAGTGCACCCCGTATTCGCCGCGCAGCCAGGCCCGGAGGCGACCGTGCCCATTCCATGTGTCGCCGTTCATGACGACGTACGCGCTGCCGAAGGGCGCGAGGGACGGACTCCCGACGATACGGGTCGGCAGGCGGGTCATCGTTCGCGAAACCGGCACCCGCATATCCGGATCCAGTGCTCGCACGACCACGTCATCCCGGTGCGCGCGTCCGACGAACCACCGGAGGACGGCGAGCTCTTCCACGTTGTCGAGAAGCTTGTCGCCGCTGAGGTTGACGGCGGTCTCGATCGCGGACCAAAGATCTGGATCCGCCCGGAGCTCGGCGCCTTCCCAGGTTCGTTGGCTCGCTAGGCCCCAGACATCGCACAGAAATCGTCCTCTCGCGCCGTCATGACGCGCCGACAAATGCGCCAGCCAAAGCGCGCCGCCAGCCCCGGCTCCGGCCGCACCGCTGATCCAGGAACGATGCGGCTCAGTTTGTTGCTGGGTCACGGCTTCATCGCAACCCAGGCGCCCGGTGATCTCCCAGGTCAACCAAGCGGCGGTCGCCCGCCGCCAAGCCCTCGCTTCCGCAGGATCGAGGCTGAGCAAGAGGGCTTCAGCGTACGCCTCGGTGACGCAGGCATCGAGCGAGGAACTCGGCGTCGCCGGATCGACCACCGCGAAGGCCGACGCGCGATCGAGGTACGACCAAGACACCATTGCGTCCGAATGCGCACCAGCAGGCAAGGCGCCGCTCAAATAGAGGTCGAGCTCCGGGCCGCCACCTCGGGCGCCGTCCGGGATCGGCCCCGGCCAACCCATGGCCCCGAGTCGTGCCCGTGCCTCCTCGAGTGCGCCCATTGCGCCGCGCAAGGTCTCGGCGCTCACTCCGGGATCGGCGTGCAAGGCGACCAGAGCACGCCCCGACCGGGCGTCCAGCAGAGTTCCGCCGGGTCGTGCCACCGGCTCCGGGATCGGCGTTCGTGGCCCAGTCCAAACCCGGGACGTCATCGACACGATCGTCTCGGCCATTTCGTCCGCACCCAGCAGATCGCCCTGCGCCTGCGCGGTTTGCGTCTGCAGGGCGATCGCGACGGCGATGCAGACGAGGTTTGAATTCACTCGGGGCATTTGACACGATCCGCCTCTACCTTCTACATCCCATCTGGAGGGGGGCCTATGCACGACGGCCGTTTTGATCCTAGCGGCTTCTACGAGTTCAATCTGACCGGGGGAACGGTACGCACGCGCCACGGCGAGCGCGTGGTGCTCCTCAGCGAAGACGTGCTCTCATCTTTGGTGGCTGCGGCAGCGCGGGACGGAGACCTCACGCCGCTGCGGCGTCTTGGCGAGCTCCTCGGCGTGCAGGTGCTCGGTGGCC
>JBLYYU010000246.1:0-3083 GCA_048550275.1 Polyangiales bacterium | reverse complement strand
GCACCGATTTGCCGAAACCGTCAGGGCCGTAGCCACCCTGCGGACGCCGACGGAAAGCGGACAGCGTTACGAAGTTATGCGGACAGCGTACCGAAGAAATGCGGACAGCAATTCGAAGTTATGCGGACACTTTGACGGTTTCGTCGTAATGGTGTCCGCGATGGCTCGGGGAAGTGTCCGCATTCGGTCGGCGGAGTGTCCGCATTCCGTCGGAATCGAGAATCTCGGAGGTGTGAAGGGAGCTGAGCAGAAGGGTCCTTGACCGGCGATCCTGTCTTCTCGAGATCGTTCGAGAGGAGCCAGGATGTCAAGGAGAAGGATCGAAATGCGCAAGCTCAAGGAGGTTCTCCGGCTCCGGCTGACGGCCGGGCTGAGTAATCGGAAGATCGCGCTCATCACCGGGATCGGGAAGACGGCGGTGAGCAAGCATGTGAAGCGTGCGAAGAAGCTGGGACTCGATTGGACCAGAGTGGTTTCCATGCCCGAGGAGGCCATCGAAGAGCTGCTGTACCCGTCATCAGAGGAGCCGAAACCAGGAGGTCCGGCTCAGCCGGACTGGGACGAGGTGGCGAAGGAGCTTCGCCGCAAGGGCGTGACGAAGCAGCTGTTGTGGGAGGAGTACCGGGAGGACCACGGAGGTCGGACGTACAGCTACAGTCGATTCTGCGAGCTGTACGCATCGTGGAAGGACTTGATCGAGCCGGTGATGCGCTTCGAACACGCAGCGGGCGAGAAGTGCTTTGTGGACTACGCCGGTCATACCCTGACCGTGGTCGACCCGGAGACGGGAGAGATCCGCGAGGCACAGATCTTCGTGGCGGTACTGGGCGCGAGCAACTACACCTTCGTGGACGTAACGTGGAGCCAGAAATCGGAGGATTTCCTGGCGTCGCATCAGAGAGCGGTGGAGTTTTTCGGCGGCGTGCCGCGGATCTTCGTGCCCGACAATCTGCGGTCCGGGGTGACCAAGCCGGACTGGTACGAGCCCTTGCTGAACCGTTCCTACGAGGACCTGGTGAATCACCTGGGATCGGTGGCAATCCCAGCGCGGGTCCGTAAGCCGAGAGACAAGGCGAAGGCTGAGAACGGCGTACAACAGGTCGAGCGCCGCGTGCTGGCGGTGCTTCGTGACGAACTGCTTGTCGGTCTCGAAGCAGCACGCACCCGGGTGATCGAGGAGCTGGACAAGCTCAATGATCGGCCGTTTCAAAAGATGGCCGGGAGCCGGTCCAGCGTCTTCGCAGAGCTCGACGCACCGGCGCTGCAGCCACTACCGAAGACACGCTGGGTGCCCACCGAGTGGAAGCGGGCGAAGGTCCACATCGACTATCACGTGGAGATCGACCGCCACCTCTTCAGCGTGCCTTATCAGTACATCGGAGAGGTCCTTGACGTAAAGGTCACACCGAATCTGGTGGAGATCTTTCGCAATGGACGACCGGTGACGAGTCACCGCAGGACTCAGGCACGGTACACGACCAAGCCCGAGCACATGCCAAGCAAACATCGTGAGCACAGAAGATGGAACCCGCCTCGGGTGGTCGCAAAGGCCAAGAGAATCGGCCCACACACGAGCGAGCTGGTCGATCAACTTCTGTCATCAAAGGTCCACCCCGAGCAGGGATACCGGCCGTGCCTCGGCATCGTACGGCTCGCTGACAAGTATGGGGAGGGCCGGCTCGAAGCCGCCTGTCGCCGGGCCTTGGCCTACTCTTCGGTGAGCTACACGAGCGTGAAATCGATTCTGGAGAAGGGTCTGGATCGGATCGAGGAGGAGGCGGAAAACCACGCGGCTCCGATCAAACATCGAAACATCCGAGGCCAGGGCGCCTTCGCTCAAGGAGGCCGCACATGCTGATCAACGGCCTCGTGGAACGACTCTCGGCAATGAAGCTCCACGGCATGGCAGAGGCTCTCGAAGATATCCTCACCGTAGACAACGGCGCCGATCTGAGCTTTGAAGACCGCCTGACCCTGATGATCGACCATGAGGAAACGGTACGGGCGAATCGGGCACTGAAGCGGCGTCTTCAGGTCGCCAAGCTGCGCTACAGCGACGCCGCAGTCGAAGACGTCGACTTCCGCCACAGACGAGGCCTCAAGCGCAACTCGTTTCTGTCTCTTGCCAGATGCGAGTGGATTTCGTCCGGTTTCAACGTGCTGATCACCGGAAAGACTGGCCTCGGGAAGACCTGGCTCGCCTGCGCCCTGGGCCGAAGAGCGTGTCGCGAAGGCTACTCCGTCCGCTACCTCCGGCTGCCCAAGCTCTTCGAGATGATGAAGGCTGCACGGGGTGACGGGACGGCGCCACGTCTGCTCGACCGTCTCGGCAAGACCCAGCTTCTCATCCTCGATGATTTCGGGCTCTACCCGATGAGCTGCGACCAGCGACGCGACCTGATGGAAGTCATCGAGGACCGCGCACAGCGCCGCTCGACTCTGGTCACCAGTCAGCTCGAATCGAAGGTCTGGCATGACGCCTTCGGCGATCCAACTCTGGCTGACGCGGTCTTGGATCGCCTCGTAAATAACGCCTATCGCCTCGACCTCGAGGGCGAATCCATGCGTGGCAACAACTGCCCCCCGGAGCTCGACGAATGATCGCGCTTCGCGCGGAGAATCGCCGCGCTTGCGCGCGGCGGCCGGCTGCGGAATCTGCCGCGGCTGCCGGCGATGATGGAAGACCTGTCGCTTCGCTTGGAAAGCCGGCCTCCGGCCGCCTTCCCACAGGTCTCCCACATCCCCTTGGACGTCGCTTCGCGACGCCCACAGCCACTTGGAAAACGAATCTCGTTTTCCACAGCTACCGCAGCCCCGTCGGCGACGATCGAACAGCTATGATTGAACTCGAAAGGAGGCACCGATAACCGCCCCGTGACCGCTTAATGCGGACACTTCATCAACTCGGGCTCTCTCTCAACCCCGAACACCAAGTGTCCGCATAACTTCGGAATCGGTGTCCGCTTTCGTCGGTATCCGCATTCAGATCAAACCGCCGCGCCTACCATAACGCCCAGGGCCGCAATCGCCGCAAACCAAGGACGATCCCATCCAGCACTGATCCCAATCATCACAACGGCTGG
>JBLYYU010000245.1:0-3811 GCA_048550275.1 Polyangiales bacterium | reverse complement strand
GAGTTCATGTGTCTCGACCGCGCCGAGCCTCCGTCGGAGGACGAGCAAGTCGAGCTCTACAGCCGGGTCGTTTCGACGATGGCGCCGAGAGCCGTGGTGTTCCGGACGTTCGATTGGCGCGGCGACAAGCGTCTGCGCGTGGAGGACCTTCGCGAGCGGGAGCAGGGCTGGCTCGAGACGCAGGTCAGGGCACTCCTTCGCGCGAGCCGGCAAGGCTCGGTCGCGATCATGTTTCCCATGGTGGCGACGCTCGACGGGTTTCGAGAGGGGCGGGCCCTGGTGGAGCGGTGTCGGGCGCAGCTCGGTGAACCGGGCGCGGAGCTCGCGACGCTTCCGATCGGGATGATGGTTGAGGTTCCGTCGGCGGCGCTCCTCGCGAGTCGATTTGCCGAGCACGCGGACTTCTTTGCCGTCGGCACCAATGACCTCACGCGCTACACCCTGGCTTTCGATCGGCACGACAGCCAGTCCTCGGCCGAGCCGCTCGACCCCGCCGTCCTCCGGCTCCTCGAAGGGGCTGTCAGCGCTGCCAACGAAGCGGGCATCGCCTGTTCGATGTGCGGCGGGATGGCCTCCGACCCGGTGGCCCTCGGCCTAGCGCTCGGGCTCGGCTACCGGCAGGTCTCGGTGCCGGCCAGCGTCGTTCCGTTGGCCCGCGCCGTCATTCGCAACCTCGACCTGAGCGTCGCGGCAGCGGTTGCACGGGACGCTCTCGATTGCGCTTCCGCCAAGGCGGTTCGGCAGCTCGCGATCGAGCGCTTGGGCGCGCAGCTTGGTTCGCTTTGGAAGGAGCAGGGGCTGGTCTAGCCCGAGCTATTTCGGTGCAGCGGACACGGGCTTGATGAGCTCGGCGAGGTCGCCTTCGCTCAGCAGGCCCGTGGTTCGATCGACTTCGTAGCCGTTGGCGTCGAAGAGAATATACGTCGGGACCTGCTCGATCTTGCCGAGCATGCTCTCGCCGTTTTCGACACGTCCGTATGGATTCGTGCCGACGGGGAAGGGCGGATCGAGCGCGTAGGACCAGGCTTCGACGAGCTGTGCGGCTCTCGGCTGTGCGGCGACACCGACGACGACGACCTCGGGGTGCTGCGGCACGAACGGCCGAAGGGATTTGAGCGAGGCTTGGCTCACCGCGTCGAAGGTGGCGAAGACGAAAACGAGAACCGGGGTGCCGCGGAGCTCTACGAGATCGACCCAGCTTCCGTCGACCAGGCGCAGCTCGAGGTGCAAACGAGGGCCGGACCGCGCCTTTGCGGTCGACGTTTGGGTGCTGGTCGAACCGCTGGCGCAGGCCGAGCTCAGAACGAGCAGGATCGAGATCAGACCGAGTCCGTGTTTGAAATGGCTTCGCATGGTGATTGCGCTCGACGTGGCAATATAGCAAGAAGCTCAGCGAATTGGACCGCATCCGCGAACGCCTCGACGCCTTGCTCGCCGCCTGTGATTGGGAGTCTACACGCGCCGCGGACCCTGTCGATTTCGTCCATCAGTACAGAAGCCCCCGGGATCAGGAAGTCGTGGGCCTGGTCGCTGCATTTCTCGCCTTTGGAAACGTCACGGCCGCCCGCAAGAGCATCGAGCGCGTGCTCGATCTGCTCGGGCCGGACCCCGCTGAGAGTGTCGTCCGGATGGACCGGGCCGCCTTGCGCCGCGGACTGCACGGCTTTGCGCACCGCATCTACCGGGGCGAGCATCTCGCGAGCTTGCTGTCACGGACGGGCGCGGTTCTCAGTGAGCACGAGACGCTCGGTAATGCGTTCGGCGTGCATCACCGGGCGAGCGGCGGGGACTTTCGGGAGGCGCTTGCGCGTTTTGCCGACGCCCTGCGCGGGCCGACTCGGAGCCGCAACCTGCGTCATCTCGTCAGCGACCCGCGCGCCGGGAGCGCGTGCAAGCGGCTACTACTCTACGCTCGCTGGATGGTGCGTCCTGCCGACGGTGTCGACCTCGGGCTCTGGGACCTTTCTCCGTCGGAGCTCGTGATCCCGGTCGACACGCACATCCACCGTATCTCCCGGAACCTCGGCTTCACCGAGCGGCGGACCGCGACCTGGGCGACCGCCGAAGAGATCACCGCTGCGCTCCGGAAGCTCGACCCGGGGGATCCGGTCAAGTACGACTTCGCACTCTGCCACATGGGGGTTTCGAGGGACTGCCCGAGCCGGCCGGACCCTGCCAAATGCGCAACGTGCGCGCTGCAGGACGTGTGCGGCGTTTGGGCCGGGAAGTCGGCGCGCTCTTCAGCGAAGGAACGGCGTCAGCTTCGGCTCTAGCTCGTGCAGATCAGCGACACCTCCGACGCTTTCGCAGCGCTCGAGGTTGTCGCCCTTGAGCTCGACGAGTTGGTAGTCTTGCAGCGCCTTGAGCGCGGTTTCGAGCTTGAGCTTTGAGATCGACTCGCGGCGTTCGATTTCGCCGGCGAGGTACATCTGTTGGCCGAGCGCTAGCGTGCGCTTGTACCATTCCTTCTTGGGGATCGGGCCGTCGAGGACGATCTCGGCGCCGCGCAGCGCGAGCAGGTAGCTCTCGAAGAAGGTCTGAAGCATGACCGCGTAGCGCTCGAGCCGGTGACGGGGAGCGCCTTCGCTGGCCTGGGCGTAGCCTTCGCGCACTTCGATCTCGCCGTCGTCGGCCATTTGGCGAACGGTGTCTTCGAAGATCTGGTCGAAGGTTGCGTCGGTCTGGAAGATGAAATCGTGCTTGAAGAGCCTCGAGAGCTGTTGCACCCGGTCGTTGAGACGGACGAGGTCGACCCACTCCTCCATGTCGACCAGGAGCCCGGCCGCGACCAGCGCGCGCGGGACAAAGAAGTGAATGATCGTGTTCTGGTAGTACTCGAGGGCGATCCGGCGCTCGGAGTCGATGGTGTAGATCGGTTCCGGGCCGGTGTCGTGCGCGATGATGAGCCGTGCGTCCAAGAAGAGATGCAGCGCCTCGTCGATCGTGTCTTCGCGGATGCGGCCGTCGGCGATTCGTAGTTGCTGGGCGATCCGTGCGTCCATCCCGCTCAGGGTGTCGAGCAGATCCTGGCAGGCCGTGAGCAGCGATGCCCGGGTCATCCCGCGCTTTCGATGACTTAGGAGGGCGGTCGCGACGAGCGCGGCCGGGGTGACAACCGTGACCTCGTTGATCGCGTACATGACCTTGTGCGCCAAAGCGCGGACCGCGTTGCGCCGTTGGTCCGGGGTCAGGTCCGCCAGGTCGTCGTCTTCGTCGCCGCGCTGCAAGATCTCCTTCTTGACGTCGTCGAAGTCGATGACCTCGCCGAACTGCACGTAGAGGCGGCCCCACTTCGAGCGAAGGATACTCGAGCTCTTGAGGAGGTCGCCGACGTTCTCCGATTGCTTTTCGCCGCCACCGAGCTCGTGAACGAAGGAGCGTTCTTCGATGATTCGCTCGTAGCCGATGGAGATAGGAACGAGCTTGACCTTGGTGCCGCGAAGCTTGAGCGCCGAATCGAAGACCATGGAGAGGAGACCGTACTTCGGCGGCAGCGCTTTGCCAGTCCTCGAGCGCCCGCCTTCGAGGAAGAACTCGATACTGAATCCTTCGGCGATCAGCTTTCGAACGTAGGCCTCGACCAGGACCGGGTAGAGGGAATCGCCGTGGAAGCTTCGGCGAATGAAGAAGGCCCCGCCTCGGCGAAGCAGGATGCCGATCGGCCAGAAGCTCAGGTTCTCGCCGGCCGCGATGAGGGGCGGCATCAGGGCGTTCCCGTAGAGCATGTCGCTCAGCACCAGGTAGTCGATGTGGCTCTTGTGGCTCGGAAGCAGCACCAGAGACCCCTCCCGGGCGGCTTCACGGAGGCGCT
>JBLYYU010000244.1:0-2965 GCA_048550275.1 Polyangiales bacterium | reverse complement strand
GCGGCACACCCGGAAGGATTCGAACCTTCGACCTACGGATTCGAAGTCCGGCGCTCTATCCAGCTGAGCTACGGGTGCTCTTTCGTGGGGATCTTTTCGCTCGAGGCCGGCTTTCCCCCTTTGCTCCCTCCCTGCGGCGTACTCGAGTACGCCTCAGTCGTTCGCTCCGGGGGGCGCTCGCCCTCGAACGAAAACCTCTCCCACGAAAGGTTATCTACGCAAATCTGTCAAAGAGTTCGTGGGGTGAGTGACGGGAATTGAACCCGCGACACCCGGAGCCACAATCCAGTGCTCTACCACTGAGCTACACCCACCAAAGGGGCCGGAGTCTAGCGTCACTTCTCAGGTAGGCAAGGCTAGATGCAGCGGCCGTTTTCGTAGTGCCTTCGGGCCCATTCTGCCATTGCAATTCCAGCCGCAACGCTGATCGGGTAGCTGTGGTTGATGCCGAACATTGGGATGGCGACGACCTGCTGGGCGGCCTCCAAAATGCCGGGGGAGCAGCCGTCGTCCTCGTTGCCAAAGACCAGGACGGCGTTCTCGGGCAGCTCGGCTTCCCAGAGGCCGATGCTGGCTTCGTCCTTTTCGAATGCGACCAGGGGCCAGCCTTCTTTTTCCGCCACGTCGAGGAAGAGCCGCTCGGTCGGGAGCTCGACGATGTTTTCGTAGCGCTGCATCCCCATTGCGGCGCGCTCGTACCAGGGCTCGGTGCCGATCAGGATGATTTCCTTCACGAGGAAGGAGTGCGCGGTGCGGACGATGGAGCCGATGTTGAAGGGGTTCTTGGCGCGGTCGATGGCGATTCGAAACGGGTGGCGGATCCGGTCGAGCTCGTTTCGGATCTCGTTGCGGGGCATTTCGAATGATGGGACGCGGGCCATGGGCTACTCGGGCTGGCTTTTCATTGCGGGACGCGGGCCATTTACTTCCACTTGATGGAGCAGCCCATCGAGGGGACGTGCTCGAAATCAACGCTGCGACCTTCCAGGGCGGCGTCGAGGACGGCGCGTAAATCGCGGCGCGTGACTTGCTCGGGGGCTTGCCAGTTGTCGTCGATTCGGCCGTTGTAGACGAGCTTGCGGTCGCGGTCGAAGACGAAAATGTCCGGGGTGCAGACGGCGTCGTAGGCGCGCGCGACTTCTTGCGATTCGTCGTAGAGGTACGGGAAGCTGAAGGCCTTGTCGGCGGCGCGCTTCTTCATTTCGTCGAAGGAGTCGGCCGGGTACTTGTCGGCGTCGTTGCAGCTGATGGCGACGAGGCGCACGCCCTTACTGGCGTAGTCCGCTTGGAGCTCGAGCAGCCGGTCTTCGCTGGCGATGGCGTACGGGCAGTGGTTGCAGGTGAAGACGACGACGAGGAGCTCGGCGTCGGCGAAGGAGTCGAGGGACCAATCGTTGCCGTCGACGCCGGGCAGCGAAAACGGCGGTGCGGGGGTTCCTACGGGCATCCCCTTGGAGTGCATCAGGGCCATGGCTACCCTGTAGTGCCGGCCGCCGGGCAATGCCAGCGGACGCGGGCGAGCGTGTTAGATTGACGATGACGATGTCGGAAGGGGAGTTAGCTGATGACCCGCTGGTGGGGGCCACGCTTGGTGGGCTCTACCACGTGGAGCGCCTGATTGGGGTGGGCGGGATGGGGCGCGTTTACGAGGCGACCCACACGCACCTTGGCAAGGCGTACGCGGTGAAGGTCTTACCCGAGGGGCGCGCGGACAGGCCCGACGCGGTGCAGCGGTTCCTGCGCGAGGCGAAGTCGGCGACCCGGATCGACCACGAGCACATCGTCAAAGTGGTGAACTGCGACACGGACGAGCTGCACAGGCTGTTCATCGTGATGGAGCTGCTCGACGGGGAGAACCTCGGGGACCGGCTCGACGCTGGCGGCGCCCTACCCGCCGACGAAGCGGTCGAGATCGCCCGGCAAACCGGAGAAGCGCTGCAGGCCGCGCACGACGCGGGGATTGTGCACCGGGACCTCAAGCCGGAGAACATTTTCCTGACGAAGAAGAACGGTCGGGACTTCGTGAAGGTGCTCGACTTCGGGATTTCGAAGATCAAGACGCCGGACCACGGTGACCCGAAGCTCACGGAGACGGACCAGATCATCGGGACGCCGCTCTACATTTCACCGGAGCTGGCGCGCGGGGTGTCGGTGGTCGACCACCGGACGGACGTGTACGCGCTTGGCGTGATTCTGTACGAAATGCTCACGGGCTCGCCGCCCTTCACCGGGCAGAACCATTTTCAGTTGCTCTACAAGCACGGCAACGAAGCGCCCGACCCGCCGTCGCAGCGGAGCAAGAAGGCGAACATCCCGGCGCACGTCGAGGCGGCCGTCCTGCGCGCGATGGAGAAAGACCCGGCGAACCGCTTCGACACGATGGACGAGTTCTGCGAGGCGCTGCGCGGGCCGACGGTGCCGCGGCGTGCGCGGACGGTGGGGATTCCGTTGCTGCTGGCGGCGCTTGCGGCCGGGGTGACGTTTCTGGTTTGGCTGTCGGTTCCGTCCGAGCTTCCGGACGACGCGGCGGCGACGCCTTCGACGGCCGTGGGCGACCCTGCGCCGACCCCCGCCCCTGTGACAAAAAAGTCCGGCGACCCCGCAGAACCTTTCGAGCCTGCGACGATCGAGCCGATCGCACCCGACATCAGGCTCGCGCTCGATTCGCGGCCGCGAGGCGCTTTCGTCGCTGTAAACGGGGACAAACGCGGCCGGACGCCGCTCGAGGTGGAGCTCGAGGCCGGGGTGGAGGCGACGGTACGATTTTCGCTTCCAGGGTACCGTGGCGAGGTGCGCCAACTGGTCCCGTCGGAGGACGATTCGCTCCTGGTGCGCCTCAAGAAGAAAACCCGTCCCAAGCCTTCTCCCATTAAGACAGACTTCTAACTCGTGCTCCTTCGAACAATGCTCGTGCTTGCCGCCCTCTTTTTCGTGGCGGGGCCTTCGGTTGCTTCCGTTGCGTTTG
>JBLYYU010000243.1:0-3731 GCA_048550275.1 Polyangiales bacterium | reverse complement strand
GCCGCCGTCGCCGCCCATGCCGCCGTCGCCGCCCATGCCGCCGTCGCCGCCCATGCCGCCGTCGCCGCCCATGCCGCCGTCGCCGCCCATGCCGCCGCTGCCGCCGCTGCCGCCGTCGCCGCCACTGCCGGCCGTGCCGCCGCTGCCGGCCGTGCCGCCGCTACCGCCGAGATTGCCCCCGTTTGCCCCCGTATCGCACCCGTACCCCGCCAAAGCCAAGGCAAGCACGAGAACCCCACTCCATCGCTTAGTCATGCGCCCGAGAATAGACGACGGGGACGCTACACAAAAAAAAGCGACGACCCGGCTCCAATATCAGGAATCCGGCGGTCAAAGCCGGGCCCGATTCAGTTTACGTGGACCTCGGGGGCGCCGCCGAGGGACTGACCTTGCTGGGCGTGGTGCTCAACCGCTGCCCGCACGAAGCTCGTGAACAAGGGGTGGGGCTGGTGCGGCTTGCTCTTGAACTCTGGGTGAAACTGGCATCCAAGGAAATGCGGGTGTCCGGGGAGCTCGACCATCTCGACCAGGCGCTGATCGGGCGAAACGCCACAGAGCACGAGACCGCCTTCCTCGAGCTGCGCTCGGTACTCGTTGTTGACCTCATACCGGTGCCGATGGCGCTCACTGATGTCGCTCGTGCCGTAGACCTGAGCTGCGAGAGAATCCGGCTTGATGCTGCAGGGATATGCTCCGAGCCGCATGGTCGCGCCCTTGTCTTCGATGCCGCGCTGGTCCGGCATGATGTCGACGACCAAGTGCTGGGCGCTGCGATCGAACTCCGCGCTGTTGGCGCCGTCGAGCCCGCACACGTTCCGTGCGTACTCGACCACGGCCATTTGCATCCCCAGGCAAATCCCGAAAAACGGAATCCCGTTCTCGCGCGCGAACTGAATCGCGCGAATCTTGCCTTCAGCGCCGCGGTCCCCGAAACCACCGGGAACGAGAATGGCGTCGTGTTTGCCGAGCCGCGTTGCGAGATCACCCTCCTCGAGCTCCTCGCTGTCCACGTAGTCGAGGTCGAGCTTCACATCGCATTCGAGGGCTGCATGCACCAGTGACTCGTGAAGCGACTTGTATGAATCGCGGAGATGAACGTATTTGCCGACGAGCGCGATCGACACGTGGCCGCGCCCCGGCGCCATGTAGCGGTCGACTGTTCGGCGCCACACCGAGAGGTCCGGGTCTCGCGACCAGATGTTGAGCCGCTCTGCGAGCAGGCGATCCAGCCCTTGCTTGTGCAGAGTCAGAGGAAGCTCGTAGATCACGCTGACATCCGGCGCTGCGATCACCGCCTCGACCGGGACGTTGCAGAAGTGGCCAATCTTCTGCTTGAGGTTGTGTGGAAGCTCGCGATCGACACGGCAGAGCAGAAGCTCGGGCTGAATCCCCAAGCCGAGGAGCTCTTTCACCGAGTGCTGCGTGGGCTTGGTCTTGAGCTCGCCCGCCGCCGCGATGTGCGGAATGAGCGTCACGTGAACCGAGACGCTGTTCTGCGGCCCGAGCTCCCCTCGCAACTGACGAACGGCCTCGAGGAAAGGTAGCGACTCGATGTCACCGACAGTTCCGCCCACCTCTACAATCGCCACGTCGACATCGGTCGTCGCCTCGCGAACTCGCGCTTTGATCTCATTTGTGATGTGCGGGATGACTTGAATCGTCGCGCCGAGGTACTCGCCACGCCGCTCCTTCGCGATGACCGAATCGTAGATCCGGCCCGTCGTGAAGTTGTTGGCCTTGGTCATGGTCGCTTTGGTGAAGCGTTCGTAGTGACCGAGGTCGAGATCGGTTTCCGCGCCGTCGTCGGTCACGAACACCTCTCCGTGCTGGAAAGGCGACATCGTTCCGGGGTCGACGTTGATGTACGGGTCCAACTTCATGTTGGTGACCCGCAATCCTCGTGCTTCGAGGAGCGCGCCCATCGATGCGGCCGCTAGGCCTTTTCCGATTGAGCTGACAACACCCCCTGTGACGAAAATGAACTTGGTGTGTCGTGCGTTCATTCGGTTGGGGCTCCCAGAACATCGCGCGTCGCGCGCAACACGGCGACCCTAAAAGCCCCGCCTAGGAGTGTCAACGCGACTCTCGATCGAAGCGACCGATACCCTGATTGTGCTTAGTTTCTAGCGGCGCGAATCCCCGGCGTCGTCGGGGTCGGCAATCAGGGAAGCGCGTGTGACACCTGCCGACCCAAACCGTTCTCGCAAGGCGCGCGTCGTCACGGCCAAGCGTTCCCGTCGCTCGCGGTCCACGTCGGGAAACAGACCCTCGTCGGGCCGCTTGGTCAGCGATGAAACCGAGACCCCAGTGAGCCGCACCCCGGATTCGATCGACTCGAAGCGTCCGAGCAGCTCGCTGGCGGTCTGGAAGATTGCGTCGGTATCCGAAACCGCCCGCGCGAGACTGGCTTGGCGCGTGCGAATCTGATGGTCGCCGTACTTGAGCTTCAGCGTGACAACCTCTGCCCAGAGCCCTTTGTTGACGAGACGGTCGGCCACTTGCATCGACTGCCGCAGAATCGGCTTGAGCAGTGAGTCGGTGGTCGTCAGGTCGCGCTCGAACGTCGATTCACTCCCGAGGCTCTTCGGCGGCGTGCCCACGACGACGGCACGTTCATCGATCCCGCGCGCCAGCTGGAGAGCGACCGGCCCCCAGCTTCCTAAAAGCTGTTCGAGGGTGCGCGCGTCAGCGCGTGCAAGGTCGCCAATCGTCTTCATCCCAGCCGAGCGAAGCCGAACCCGAGCCTTCGGCCCGACCCGCCACATCCGCTCGAGCGGCAAGGGCGCCAGGAACTCGGCGGCGCCGTCGTGCGGCACCACGGTCAGGCCGTCGGGTTTCTCGAGGTCGCTCGCTATCTTGGCGACGAACTTGTTCGGCGCGACACCCGCCGAGCCGGTGAGGCCTACTTCGGCGCTGATGTCCCTCTTGATGAGCCGAGCGATAGCCGGCCCGTCCCCAAACAGGGTCCGGCTGCCCGTCACGTCGAGGAAGGCCTCATCGACCGACAGGCCCTCGACGAGCGGCGTGTAGCGACGAAACACCTCGAAAACCTGATGACTGAGCTCCGAGTAGCGCGCCCGGCGCGGCGGAACGACGATGGCATCTGGGCAGCGCCGTAGCGCTTCGACCATCGACATGGCCGAGCGTGCTCCGGTCGGACGTGCCTCGTAGGAGGCGGCTGTGACGACGCCTCGACGCGACCGCGCCCCCACCAGGACCGGCTTGCCGCGCAATTCCGGGTCGTCCAGCTGCTCCACGGACGCAAAAAACGCGTCCATGTCGAAGTGGATGACTGTACGCATGTGCTCTTTTGCGACACTACCGCAACAGGTCTTGATTGCCAGGGCGATCATAACGTACCGTCCGGCGCTATGGCTGAACCGGGCAAAGACAACCCCTATCAAGGCCCCTGGGGCCCCCTCCGGCGGATCGACGACTGGATCTTCCACGTCGAAATGGGGATCTTGTCGACCTTTCTCGGCGTCTCCGCGATCATGGTGTTTTTGGACGTCATGTACCGGCGGCTCGCCGCGCCCGATAGCAAAGTCGCCGAGCTCACGGCTCGGATCCTGGGCATCGAAGATCCTGAATCGATGGCACAGCTGACCGCCATCGGTCCGATCGTGACCGGCATCATCGGCATCGGCCTCGTCTACTTCGCCTTTTGGACCGCCGAGAATCACGCGTCCGAAGGTCGAGAGCAATCACGGATGAAGCCGCTGATCCAAACG